>NZ_JBEZWH010000009.1:133825-203677 GCF_040703975.1 Spirillospora sp. NPDC029432 | reverse complement strand
CGGGCCGGGCGCGTAGCCGCCGGGCTTGGGCGGCGGGCCGGCCGCGACGGGACCGGACGGGGGCGGCGGGGCGTTCGCCGGCGCGGCGCCGGGGGCGCCGGGCGGCGGGGGAGCGCCCGGCGCGGGCGGGGCTCCGGGCGCGGGCGGGGCTCCGGGCGGCGGGCCGGGGTAGGCCGCGCCGGGCGGCGCGGGCGGCGGCGGGGCGGGCGGCGACGGGTCGGCCTCCCGCTGCCCGGTGGCGATCTCGATCGCGGTCTCCATGACGGCCTCGTCCACCTCGGGCGGCCGGTACCCCTGGGCGCGGATGTGCGCGAGCAGCGCCGGCTCCGGCGCCATCCCGTGCTTCTCCAGGTAGTAGTGGACGGCCCCGGCCCAGACCCACGTCCCGTCGGTGAGGAAGATCAGCGGTACCTGGTCGCCCCGGGACGGATCCACCTCGTCGGGCGCGAACGAGCGGGCGGCGATCACCATCTTGCCGTTCTTCAGGTACGAGACGACCTTGTCGACCTCGTTGGCGGGGACGGCGGGGCGGGACACCGAGGGCCGCTCGCCGCCCGACGCCGGACGGTCGAACACGCGGGCACTGAACATGGTCCCCGAACATACCGATGATTCCGGACCGTCATGAACGGATCACCCGGATGATGGATCTTGGCCGCCGCCCCACGGCGGATCGGCGCCCGGGACGAGGCAGGTCGCGGCGGCGTGCCGTACCGCGAACTCCGCCGCCGCCGCGACCTCGGCGAGCGTCAGACCGGCGAGCCGGCCGCCCAGCCGGCCCTGCCCGTCCAGCCGGTGCAGCAGGCCCGCGGTGAACGCGTCGCCCGCGCCGACGGTGTCGACCGGCTCGATCTCCGGCGCCGGAACGGTCACGCGCTCGCCGCCGAGCGAGAGGAGCGCGCCTCGCGCGCCGAGCGTGACGGCGACGAGGCGGACGCCGTCCGCGTGCCAGGCGTCGCAGGCGTCCTCGGGCGCGGTGCCCGGCGCCAGCACCGCCAGGTCCTCCTCGCTGAGCCGGAAGACGTCCGCGAGCGCCGTCCACACGGGCAGCCGGTCGCGGTAGCGCCCGGCCGGCGCGAACAGGGGCCGGACGTTGGGGTCGATGGAGATGGTGGCGCCCGCCCGCCGCCGCGCCAGCAGCTCCTCGATGAGCGGCCCGCCTGGCTCGCGGACCAGCGCCATCGAGCCGGTGTGCAGGCAGCGCGCCCCCGCCGGGATCGCGTCCAGCTCCGCCGCCGTCCACTGCCAGTCGGCGGTGCCCTCGGCGTAGAACTCGTAGCCCGCGCCGCCGGAGGGGCCGACCGCGGTGACGGCGAGCGTGGCCTGCTCGGCGGCGGCGACCGAGGACGCCAGGCCGACCCGGGACGACGCCAGCCGCTCGCGGAACAGATCCCCGAACGGCCCGGCCGCGAGCCGCCCCGCGAACGTCACCGGCGTGCCGAGCCGCCCCAGCCCGACGGCCGTGTTGAGCGGCCCGCCGCCGGGCCGCACCTCCATCCGCAGCGCGCCGTCCGCGGCCCGGCCCGCGGGCAGGAACGCGTCGGCCACCGCCTCGCCGATCACAGTGATGTGCTCCATGGTGCCTCGATCATCTCAACCGGGGAAGGGAGGGCGCAGGGGGTGAGGCCATGAAGGCCGAGCAGGTCACGGAACCGGTCGCCTACCACGGGGAGGGGCCGGTGTGGTCGCCGGGCTGGGGCGGCCTGCGCTGGGTGGACATGCTGGCGGGGGACGTGCTGTCGCTCGCCGCGGACGGGACGGTCGGCCGCCGCCACGTGGGAACGGTCGCCGCGGCCGTGCGCCCGCGCGAGCGCGGCGGCGCCGTCATCGGCGTCGAGCGCGGCTTCGCGCTGGAGGATCCCGACGGTACGGTCACGCACCTGCCCGAGGTGTGGGACGACCGGGGCGTGCGGATGAACGAGGGCGGCTGCGACCCGCACGGCCGCTTCTACTGCGGCTCGATGGCCTACGACAAGCACGAGGGCGGCGCCGCCCTGTACCGGCTCGACCCGGACGGGTCCGTACGGGTCGTCCTGGAGAACGTGACGATCTCCAACGGCCTGGAGTGGAGCCCGGACGGCGCCCTCGCGTACTACAACGACACGCCGACCGGCCGGATCGACGTCTTCGACTACGACCCGGAGGGCGGCCTGACCGGGCGGCGGCAGTTCGCCGAGATCGCCCGTGACGACGGGCATCCGGACGGGCTGGCCGTGGACGCCGCCGGTGGTGTCTGGGTGGCGCTGAACCATGCCGGCCGGGTGCGCCGCTACACGCCGTTCGGGGCGGTGGACGAGGAGATCGAGCTGCCCGTGCGGCAGGTGACGGCGTGCGCGTTCGGCGGCGAGGCCCTGGACGAGCTGTTCATCACCACGTCCCGGGAGGGCCTGCCGCCGGGCGAGGAGCCGCGCGCGGGCTCGCTGTTCCGGGCGCGGCCCGGCGTGCGCGGCCTGCCGGTACGCGAGTTCGCCGGCTGAACGGGACCCGGCCGTACCGCCGGAAACCGGTCGTGACCTCGGGTTTAGTCATGATCACCGAGGGCACCGGAGGGGCATCGGCAACTTCGGCGGCGGGGACGGGATGAGAGCGATCACGGTGGATCCGGGCGCGGCCGGCGGGGTGCGGGTGGACGACGTTCCCGAACCCGATCCCGGAGCGGGCTCCGTCCTGGTCGAGGGCAGGCTGCTGGGCATCTGCGGCACCGACGCCGACATCGTGTTCGGCGAGGGGTACGGCTGGGCGCCGCCCGGCCGGGACCGGCTGCTGATCGGCCACGAGTCGTTCGGCGCCGTGCTGGAGGCGCCCGACGGCAGCGGGTTCGCGGCGGGCGACCTGGTCGCCGGGATCGTCCGGCGGCCCGATCCGGTGCCGTGCGTGCCGTGCGCGAACGGCGAATGGGACTTCTGCCGCAACGGCCGGTACACCGAGCGCGGCATCAAGGAGCGGGACGGGTTCGGGGCGGAGCGCTGGCGGATCGAGCCGGAGTTCGCGATCAGGCTCGATCCGGCCCTGGGCGAGCGCGGCGTGCTGATGGAGCCGGCGTCGGTGGTGGCGAAGGCGTGGGACCAGACCGGGCGCTTCCTGGCCCGCACGTCCTGGCGGCCGGAGCGGGCGCTGGTCACCGGCGCCGGGCCGATCGGGCTGCTGGCCGCGATGATGGGCGTCCAGCGGGGCCTGGACGTGCACGTGCTCGACATCGTCGAGCGCGGGCCCAAGCCGGAGCTGGTCGCCGATCTCGGCGCCACGTACCACTCCGGGGGCGTGGCCTCGCTGGGCTTCGAGCCGGACGTGGTGATCGAGTGCACCGGACACGGCCCGCTGGTCTTCGAGGTGACCCGGTCCACCGCCCCGGACGCGGTGATCTGCCTGACCGGGATCTCCTCGGGCTCCTCGAAGGTGGAGGCCGGCTTCGACGAGCTCAACAAGACGCTCGTGCTGGAGAACACCGTGGTGTTCGGCTCCGTGAACGCCTCCCGCCGGAACTTCGAGCAGGCCGCCACCGCCCTCGCGCGCGCCGACCAGGACTGGCTGGACCGGCTGATCACCCGGCGCGTCCCGATGGAGGGCTTCCTGGACGGCCTGCGCAAGCACGAGGACGACGTCAAGGTCGTCGTGGACCTGGCGGCCTGACGTGCAGGGCTTCTCCAGCGCCCCGGTCGGCGAGGGGCCGCTGCCGGAGATCCCGGCCTCGGGGATGCGCAGGATCTGGACGTGGGCCGTGCTCATCGCGGTCGGCGGCTTCCTGTTCGGCTTCGACACCGGCGTCATCTCCGGGGCGCTGCTGTTCATCAGGCACGACTTCGACCTGAACGACTTCGAGCAGGGCAGCGTGGTCAGCGTGCTCGTCCTGGGCGCCATGGCGGGCGCGCTCGGCTCGGGCCGGATCGCCGACCGGATAGGGCGGCGGAAACTGCTGGGCCTGGAGGGCGTCCTCTTCCTCATCGGGACGGCGATCGCCGTCTTCTCCGCCGGCTACTGGACGCTGATCCTGGGCCGGCTGCTGCTGGGCCTGGCGGTGGGCGCCGCGTCGGCGACCGTGCCGCCGTACCTGTCGGAGATCTCGCCGCCCCGGATCCGGGGCCGGGTGCTGACCCTCAACCAGCTGATGATCACCATCGGGATCCTGGTGGCGTACCTGGTCAACCTGGTGTTCGCGGGCGGCGGCGACTGGCGGGCGATGATCGCCGTCGGGGCGGTGCCGGCGCTGGTGATCGTGGTGGCCGCGCTGTGGGTGCTGCCGGAGTCGCCGCAGTGGCTGCTGGCGCGCGGCGAGCGCGGCCGGGCCCGCGAGCTGATCGCCTCGGTCACCGACCCGGACACCGCCGGCCGCGTCGTCGAGCGGCTCGACCGGACGGCCTCGGACGCGCGCGGGCCGCGGCGCGCGGGCGAGCACGTGCTGCTGTCCCGCCGGGTCCGGCCGGCGCTGGCCGTCGGGCTGGTGCTGGCCGCGGCGCAGCAGTTCGGCGGCATCAACACGATCATCTACTACGCGCCGACGATCATCGAGCGGACGGGGCTGACCGCGTCCAACGCGATCTTCTACTCGATCGCCATCGGGCTGATCAACCTGGCGATGACGCTGGTGGCGATCCGGCTGATCGACCGGGCCGGGCGGCGGGCGCTGCTGCTGGCCTCGTTCGGCGTGATGGCGGTGACGATGCTGCTGCTCGGGCTGGCGTTCGTGGCCGGCCTGAACTCGGTCCTCGCCCTGGCGATCATGGTCGTCTACATCGCCGGGTACGCGGTCGGCGTGGGCCCGGTGTTCTGGACGCTGATCGGCGAGATCTTCCCGCCCGACGCCAAGTCGACCGGCTCCGCCGCGTCCACGGCGGTGAACTGGGCCGCCAACTTCGCCGTCAGCCTCGTCTTCCTGCCGGTCGTCGGCGCGATCGGCGAGGGCCAGACGTTCTGGATCTTCGCGGTGATCTCGGCGCTGGGCTTCCTGTTCGCGCTGCGCTTCGTGCCGGAGACCAAGGACCGGGAATTCGCCGAGGTCGAGTCCGACATGCGGGCGCGCTTCGGGACGTGAGTCCGGCCGCGGACGGATCGTGGCGGCGGGCGGCCGCCGCCACCTGGCCGCTGCTCCAGCAGGCCGCCGGGGCCACGCTGGCGTGGTGGATCGCCCGCGCGCTCGGCGACCACGACGACCCGTTCTTCGCGCCGGTCGCGGCCGTGGTGGCGCTGAACGCCACGCGCGGCGACCGGGGACGCAACGCCCTGCGGCTGCTCCTGGGCGTGCTCGTCGGGATCGTCGCGGGGGAGGCGGTGCTGGCGGCGGTCGGCGGCGGCTACGGCGGTCTCGCCCTGGCGGTGTTCGCGGCGCTCGTCGTCGCGAGGCTGCTGGACCAGCCGCGCATCGTGCTGGCCCAGGCCGGCGCGGGCGCGGTCCTCACGGTCGCCGCGGGCACCGACGAGGCCGGTCTCGCCCGCGTCCTCGACGCGCTGGTGGGCGCCGGGGTCGCGCTCGTCTTCAGCCAGCTGCTGTTCACGCCCGAACCCGTCGCGCTGCTGCGGCGCGCGGAGTCGGCCGCCCTGGACGGCATGGCGGCGGGCCTGCGGCTGACCTGCGACGCGCTGGAACGCGGCGACGAGCGGCTCGCCGAGCGGGCGATGACCGAGCTGCGCGCCATGCGCGACGGGCTGGCCGACCTGGCCAGGACCCGGCAGGCCAGCACATCGGTGATCCGCTACTCGATCGCGTGGCGGTTCCGCACCGCGCCGTCCGCCCGGGAACGGGAGAACGCCGGCCACCTCGACCTCCTAGGCGGCAGCTGCCTGATGCTCGCGCGCACCGTCCTCGCGGCCGGGCCGGCGGAGCGCGCGCTGCTGGCACCCGCCCTGAACGAGATCACCGGGATCCTGGACGCGCTGGCCGCCGACCCCGGCGACCAGGCCGCCCGGCAGCGGGCCACCGAGCGGGTGCTGGAGGTCGCCGGCGGCCTCGGCGACACCGGCCTGGAGACCGAGGCGGCCGGCCGCGACGCGGCCGCCGCGCTCCGCGCGGTGGCCGCCGACCTGCTGGTGTTCGCCGGCGTCCCGGCCGAGCACGCGGTCGCCGCCGTGCGCGAGGGCGCGGGCCGCTTCGAGGTCCCCGAGCCGCCGCGGCTGTCCTGGCCGCACCGCCTCGCCCGCCTCCGCCATAGACTCCATAAATCCGATTGACTTAGTAGGGATTTGCTGGCAGTCTCCTCCCATGCCCGCGGGACATCCTCTCTGGTCACGCCTGCACGTCGACTTCCGGCGGCAGGCCAGCGACCTGTGTCGGCACGCCTGACCGACGACGAACAGACGTGCCCGACCGTGAGAGGAACCATCCGAAATGACCGTGAGCCCACCCGCGCCCGCCGCCGCACCCGCCGCCTCGGCCGCGTCCGACCTCGCCCGCCGCGCCGGCGAGCTGGCGGCCGCCGCCGGCGAGTGGCTGCCGCGCGTCCGGCTCGACCCCCAGGGCCGCTGGTACGAGCGCCTGCACCGGGACGACGACACCGAGGTCTGGCTGATCAGCTGGCTGCCCGGCCAGTCGACCGGGCTGCACGACCACGGCGGCTCGCGCGGCGCGTTCGCCGTCGTCCTCGGCACCCTGGAGGAGCACGACACGGCCGCCGCCCGCGACGTCACCGCCGGCGAGGTCCGCGCCTTCGGGGCCGAGTACGTCCACGACGTCCGGAACACCTCCACCGCGCCGGCCGTCAGCGTGCACGTCTACTCGCCGCCGCTCGCGGTCATGAACCGCTACGAGCGCACCGGCGCCGGGCTCGTCCGCCTGGCCACCGAGGAGGCCGGCCAGTGGTGACGGCGATCCGCACCATCGACGAGGTCCTCGCCGCCGCCCGCGCCCGGCTGGACCGCCTCGACCCCGTCCAGGCCCACGCCGAGGCGCGCGCCGGCGCCCTGCTGATCGACATCCGCCCCGCCGCGCAGCGCGCGGACGAGGGCGAGGTGCCCGGCGCGCTGGTCATCGAACGCAACGTCCTCGAATGGCGGCTCGACCCGTCCTCGGACGCCCGCATCCCGCAGGCGACCGGCCACGACGTGCGCGCCATCGTCCTGTGCTCGGAGGGATACACCTCCAGCCTCGCCGCCGCGTCCCTGCACGACGTCGGCCTCGCCCGCGCCACCGACGTGGCGGGCGGGTTCCGGGCCTGGCGGGCGGCGGGCCTGCCCACCGCGAACGGGACCGGCCGATGAGCGCGGGCATCGTCGCGCTGGTCGGCAACCCCCGCCCGGGCTCCCGCACGCACCGCGTCGCGGACCAGGCGGCCCGCGCCGTCGCCCGCCGCCTCGGCGCCGGACCGCACGAGACGATCGACCTGACGGCCCTCGCGCCGCACCTCCTGTCGCCTCTCCCATCGGCCGCCGTGGAGGCGGCCCTGGAGCTCGCCGCCTCCGACGTCCTGGTGGTGGCGAGCCCCACGTACAAGGGCACCTACACGGGCCTGCTGAAGGCGTTCCTGGACCGCCTCCCAGGACGGGCGCTGTCCGCCACCGCCGCGCTGCCCCTCCTGGTCATGGGCGACCCGAAGCACTCCCTGGCCGTCGAAGTGCACCTGCGCCCGCTCCTGGTCGAACTGGGCGCCCGCGTCCCGACACCGGGCCTGGCACTCCTCGAATCGCAGCTCGACGGCGCGGAGGAGATCCTCGCAGGCTGGGCGGACCGGCTGGCCCCGCAGCTGGAAGGAACGCCCGCCCCCACCTAGGCGGCCGGAACGCTCAGGACCAGGTGGCCTTGCGGAGGATCTCGGCGAGGCCGGGGGTGTTCCATTCGTCGATGACGAGGATCTTCGACTGCGGGAGGTACCAGACGCGCTGGATGAACGACACGTTCGTGTCCCGGGTGGGGGCCTCGATGTCGATGCAGTCGATCCGCCACTCGCGGTACTCGGCTCGCCGCGTGCCGACCGGGACCAGGCCCCGCCGGACGGGGGGACGGGTGCCGCCGATGGACGCGAAGAGGTCGGCGCGGGGCGGGCACGGGTGCGACACGTCGGTCTCCGGGGCCCACGGGTACTGGATGCGGAACAGGTCCCATCCCCTGCTGCCGTCGTTGCCCCAGGGCTCGGTGATCACATCGAAGCCCGGGCAGTACTGGCGCCTGGGGGGACTGGACTCGGGCGCGTCCCGGGCGAACGGCGGCATCCGGCACGGGCCGGGCGTCCGCACCCAGCGGTTGTCGGCGGTGCCGCCGGCCGGACTCGATATCCGGGACGAGCGCCACGCCGGGGGGACGACGAACGAGAGCCCGCCGACCGTCATCGTCCGGCCGGGCGGACGGCTCGCGGCCGGCGCCACCGCGGCCGGGCGGCGCTCGGGCTCGTCCCGCACGGCCTGGTAGACGCCGACGCCGCCGGCGGCGCTCCCGGCCACGGCCGTGCCGGCGACGACCGCGGCGGTCTTGGTGCCCAGCGCCCCCAGCACCCCGGCCGAGCCGGCGCCGGCGGATGCCGCCGACGCCGCCGACGCCGCGCCGCCCGACAGGAGCCCGGCGGCCAGCGGGAAGAGCGCCGCGAGCGCGACGGCGGCGCCGGCGAGGGCCCGCACGCCGCGCGCCTCCCAGTCCGGCCCGTACGCGGCGCTCGCGACCTCCTCCAGCTCGGCGACGAACGCGGCGGCGCTCTCGGGCCGGGCGCCGGGGTGCTTGGCCATGCCCCGCTCCACCAGCGGCCGCAGCGGCCCGGGCACCTCCTCCGCCGGGACCGGCGCGGACAGGTGGCCCGCCGCGATCGCCGCGCGGTCCTTCGCCGCGTACGGCCGGCGCCCCGTCACGCACTCGAAGAACACGCACGTCGCCGCGTACACGTCGGTGGCCGGCGTGGCCGGTTCGCCGCGCCACTGCTCCGGCGCCATGTAGAGGGGCGTCCCGGCGCCGGCGGACGAGCCCAGCGCGGTCGCCACGCCGAAGTCGATGAGCTTGCTGTTGCCGTCGGCCGGGACGATCACGTTGGCGGGCTTGTAGTCGCGGTGCACGACCCCGAGCGCGTGCGCGGCGGCCAGCCCCAGCAGCGAGCCCTTGAGCACGGTAAGCGCCGCCTCCGGGCCGAGCGTCCCGTACCGGGCCAGGATCTCCTTGAACGGGACGCCGTTCACGGCCTCCATCACGATGGCGAGCCGGCCCTCCGACTCGACCAGCCGGTAGAGCCGCGCGACGTGCGGGTCGTCGATCCGGCCCAGCAGCCGCGCCTCGTCCCGGAACCGCTCCCGCGCCGCCGGGTCCGCGCCCTCGGCCAGGTACTTGATCGCGACCGGGGTGCCCGCCCGCGCGTGCCGGGCGAGCACGACCCTGCCCTGCGCGCCCCGGCCCAGCTCCCGCACCTCGTCGAACCCCGACACCCGCCATCCGGCCACCGGTGCCACCTCCCGATCATGGGACGCGTCGCGCGCCGCGCCGGTTTGGCCGTCAGCCGGGAACGGACAGGTGGCGCGGGTTCGCGACGGTCACCTTGTCGGCGACGGCGGCGCGGACGGCCGCGACGACCTCGTCCATCCGCGCGTCGAACCGGCCGGAGCGGATGCCCTCGGCCAGCTCGGCGTCGTCCGCGCAGCCGAGGGCGCGCAGCCGGTCGCGGTGGGCGGTCCGGTGCGCGTCGCCCAGCAGCAGCTCGCGGCGGGCGATGCGGAGCGCGGACGCGGCGACGCGGGCGTGGAAGCGCAGCCGCTCGTCGGGCTGCTCGGCCTCCAGCAGGAACGCGCCGACGGCGTCGATGAGGTCGGCCGCGCCGGGCCGGTCGTGGGGCTCGGCGGCGGCGCCCGGCACGTGCCCGTCCAGCGGGTCGGGGACGGTGGAGGGCTCGGTGAGGCCGAGGGCGAGGAGCAGGTCGTGCTCCTGCTCGCAGACCTTCCGGCCGAGGACGGCGTACTCGATCGACGGGTCGGCGCCGCTGAGGTGGCGCTCGGCCTGGTGGCGGCAGAGGATCGCCCAGCGCAGCGTGCCGTACACCTCCCACCAGCGCAGCTCGGCGGCGGTGGGCGGGGTGCCGCCGGCGGCGGCGTACCCGGCGAGCAGGTCCTCGCGGCTCCCGAACCCGCCCGCCGGGTGCGGCGAGCCGAACCGCCACGCCTTCACGCACAGCCAGCCGAGGTCCTCGGCCGGGTCGCCGGCGTGCGCCAGCTCCCAGTCCAGGACGCCGCGCACGCCGGTGGGGCCGATCATCAGGTTGCCGTTGCGGAAGTCGCCGTGGACGAGGGTGCGCCGGGCGGGCGGCGGCGGGCGGTGCTCGCCGAGCCACCGCAGGGCGATCTCGACCGCCGGGCGCGGCTCGCCGTACGACGCGTAGTGCTCGGTCAGCTCCTCGAGCGGATCGCCGTCCGGAAGGCCGGGCACGGCGTCGGGCGCCAGCGTGTGCAGGCGGGCGAGGACGGTGCCCAGCTCGTACGCCAGCCGCGGCCTGACCTCCGCGAACCGCTCGTCGCGCAGCAGCCGTCGCGGGATCGTCTCGCCGTCGAGGCGCTCCATGATCAGGTACGGCGAGCCGAGCAGGTCGGGGCCGTGCGACTCCACCCGCGGCACCGGGACGCCGGCGCCGGCGGCCGCGGTCAGCAGCGCCGCCTCGCGCGCCATGGCCTCGGGATCCGGGGCGGACGGGGGATCGCGGCGCAGGATCAGGCCGCCGCCGGCGTCGAACGACCAGGTCTCGCGGCTGGCCCCGCCCGACAGCCGGCGCAGGCCGGTCACCTCGGCGCCGGTGAGTTCGGCGAGGCGCTCGCCGAGCGCGGCGCTCATGCCCGGGCCGCGCGCTGGGCGGCGGCGAGGGCGCGCAGCGGGTCGCTGCCGCGGGTGTCGGCGTACTCCTCGATCCGCGCGATGCGGCCGCCGTCGACGGTGACGAACAGGCAGGCGGCGATCTCGACCGGGTCGCCGCCGGGCAGGTTCCCGCGCAGCACGTGCCGCTGGACGTAGCCGTCCGGCAGCGGGTCGCGGCGGACCTCCTCGTACCGGAACCCCTCCAGGTTGCGCGACAGCCAGCGCAGCGTCCGCAGGTTGTCCTCCACGCCCTGCTCCTCGCCGCCGCCTTCGCCCGGTCCGTTGTGCCAGATCAGCGCGCCGGGCGCGTACAGCGAGCGCAGCGTGTCCACGTCGCCCGCGGTGATGGCGCCGATGAAGCGGTCGGCGAGTTCCTGGTGCACGAGGTGCCTCCTGTCTCAGGGGGTGTCGGGCAGCCCGAGCGCCCGGACGAAGAGGGCGTCCAGGGTGTCGAGGAGCCGTTCGGTGCCGGGGGCGTCGTCGCCCTGGACGAGCCAGAGGTAGAGGGAGTGGTCGACCATCGCCGACAGGGCGCGGGCGGCGAGGTCGGGGTCGAGGTCGGCGGCCACCAGGCCGGCCCGCTGCCAGCGCGCGATCGCCCGCGCGGAGCGGCCCTGGGAGACGGCGCGGTGCTTGCGGCGCATCTCCTGGAACTCCTCGTTGAACGTCGCGACCTGCTCGATGATCGCCATCATCTTCGCGTTGCGCAGGTACGCCTGGTAGTACGCGCGGTTGGCGCGGCGGATCCGCGCGGCGGGGGAGGGGCCGGCGGGCGGGACGAGGGCGTTCTCGGTCATGTCCTGGAAGAGCCGGTCGGCGACCTCCAGGAAGACCGCCTCCTTGGACGGGAAGTACGTGTAGAACGAGCCGTAGGCGACCTTGGCGTGCCGGGCGATGTGCGCGACGCGGGTGTCCAGGAACCCGCGCTCCTCGAACACCTCGCGCGCGGCGGTGATGAGGCGTTCCCTGGTACGGGCGCCGCGCTCGGTCAGCGGCGCCGGTCCCGGCTCGCTCGGCATGGCCGTGGTCCCTTCCTCGCCCGTCCCCGTCCCGGCGGCGGGGGTTGACAACACGATGCTCCCAGGCCGAGGATCCGAGCATCGAACAGAGCTGACATGACTGTCAAGTCATCTCTGGTCATCTCCAGTCATCTCTCGGGCATCTCCAAGGAGTGGCCATGGCGCGGCCGGTGCGGGGGCTTCCATGCTGATCAGCGACATCGTCGAGTACGCGGCGCGCAAGCATCCCGGCCGCACGGCGCTGCGGTTCGAGGACGAGACGATCACGTTCGCGGAGCTGCGCGACCGCGTCCGGCGCGTCGCCGGCGCGCTGCGGACGATCGCGGCCCCCGGCGACCGGGTGGCCGTGCTGTCGGGGAACCGGCCCGAGTACGTCGACCTCTACTACGGCGTCCCGGCCGCGGGCATGGCGCTGACGTTCCTCAACCACCGGCTGCACCCCGACGAGATCGCCGCGCTGGCCGACCACGCGCAGGCGAGCGTGCTCGTCGTGAGCGCGGAGTACCTGGAGGCGATGCAGGCGCGGCGCGACGCCATGCCCTGGGTGAAGACCGTCGTCGGACTGGACGGCGGCGGCGACCGCCCGTACGCCGACCTGGTCGCGGGCGTCCCCGCCGACGAGCCGCCCCGCCCGGACGAGGACGCGGTCGCCTGGCTCGTCTACACCAGCGGGACGACCGGCGCCCCCAAGGGCGTCATGCTGTCCCACCGCAACCTGGTCACCGGCGTGATCAACTCGGCGGCGCACTGGGAGATCCCGGACGGCTCGGTCTTCCTGTTCTGCTTCCCGCTGTGCCATGTCGGCGGCTACGCCGTGCTGGTCAACCACCTGCGCTCCTGCACGGTCGGCCTCGTGCGCTCGTACGACAACGAGACGTTCCTGCGCCGGGTCGCCGAGTGGAAGGTCACCCAGACCGGGCTGGCCCCGACGATGATCGCGTTCCTGCTCCGCCATCCCGGCATCGAGGACCACGACCTCGGCACGCTGGAGGCGATCGGGTACGGCGCGTCCGCGATCCCCGCCGAGGTGCTGCGCCGCGGCATGGACGTGCTCGGCTGCGACTTCTACCAGGGCTTCGGGATGAGCGAGACCGGCGGCAACATCCTGTACTTCGGCACCGCCGACCACCGCCGCGCGGCGGCGGGGGAGACGCACCTGCTCGGCGCCGCCGGCCGCCCCATGGACCTGGCCGACATCCGGATCGTGGACGCCGACCTGAACGACGTCCCGCCGGGCGAGCCCGGCGAGATGCTGGTGCGCTGCGACCAGGTGATGCAGGGCTACTGGCGCGAGCCCGAGCTGACCGCGGCCGCCTTCGCCGGCGGCTGGCTCCGCACCGGCGATGTGGTCCGGCGGGACGCCGAGGGAATGGTCTACATCGTGGACCGGATCAAGGACATGATCGTCACCGGTGGCGAGAACGTCGCCTCCCGCGAGGTCGAGGAGGCGATCCACCACCATCCGGACGTCGCCGAGGCCGCCGTGTTCGGCGTTCCCGACCCGCGCTGGGGCGAGTCCGTGTGCGCCGCCGTCGTCCTGCGCGACGGCGCGTCCGCCACCGAGGCCGACATCGTCGCGGTCTGCCGCGAGCGGCTCGGCGGCTACAAGGTGCCGCGGCGGGTGGAGTTCGTCCCCGAACTGCCCCGCAACGTCGCCGGCAAGATCCTCAAGCGCGAGCTGCGCACCCGTCACACCGCCCCCCAGGAGGAGGTCTCATGACCGCCCGGAACACCGAGTTCGAACTCGGCGGCATCAACCATCTGGCGCTGGTGTCGTCCGACATGCAGCGCACCATCGACTTCTACTCCGGCGTGCTCGGCATGCCGCTGATCAAGACGCTGGACCTGCCCGGCGGCATGGGCCAGCACTTCTTCTTCGACTGCGGCGGCGGCGACTGCGTCGCGTTCTTCTGGTTCCCGGACGCGCCCGACGGCGTCCCCGGGATCTCGGCGCCCCGGACCCGCCCCGACGGCGGCGAGCTGCTCAGCGCCGTCGGTTCGATGAACCACGTCGCGTTCCACGTCCCGGTCGAGAGGTTCGAGGAGTACCGGCACCGGCTGCGGGACAAGGGCGTGGAGGTCAGCCCGATCCTCAACCACGACGACAGCCCGCTGGGCATCGCGCGCGACTTCGACGAGGGCGTGTTCGTCCGGTCGTTCTACTTCCAGGACCCGGACGGCATCCTCCTGGAGTTCGCCTGCTGGACGCGGGAGTTCACGGACGCGGACGTCTCGCACGTGCCGAAGACCGCCGCCGACCGGACCGTCCCCGCCCCCGCGCCCTCCCACTGAGCCGTCTTACCGAGCCGTCTTACCGAGCCGCGCCCCATCGAGTAAGGAGCACGATGCCCCGCCTGCGTGAGGTCCCCCGCGCCGAGGTCACCGACGAGCGGATCCTCTTCTTCTACGACCACCTGTTCGCCCCCGACCGGGACCCGGCCGTCGACCACGGCACCGCGACCGGGTCGCCCGGCGACTGGTGGACGGTGTTCGCCCAGGACCCGGACGTCTTCAAGCACGCGGTGCGCGGCTTCGCGCTCTACCGCAACGCCTCGCTCGACCCGGCGCTGCGCGAGCTCGGGCAGTGCCGGGCCGGCTGGGCGCGCGGCAGCCAGTTCGTCTTCTCGCAGCACTGCAAGCAGATGCGGGCGCTCGGCATGCCCGAGGAGAAGATCGAGGCGATCCCGCACTGGCAGACCGCCGACTGCTACACGCCCCTGGAACGCGCCCTGCTGGCCTACACCGACGCGCTCGTCCTGGACGGCGGGCGCGTCCCCGACCGGGTCTTCGGCGTGCTGCGCGAGCACCTCTCCGACAAGGAGATCCTCCAGTTCACCTACATCACCTGCATGTACGAGATGCACGCGACGATGTCGAAGGCGCTGCGGCTGGAGTTCGACGACCGGCCCGAGGCGGTCGAGGAGGTCGCCGCGCCGGAGGGCTACGGCGACCGGGACATCTCCGCCGACCTCACCGGCGGATGAGCTGACCGGGCGGGAACGCCCCGCGCGCCCGTCCGGGCGCGCGGGGCGTTCGCGTTCCGTCAGCCCGCGTTGTTGAGCCGGAGCCCCGGCCGCGGCCAGCCCTGGATCTTCAGCAGCCTCCCGGTGCTGGACGCGGTGACGTACGCGGTGCGCATGTCCTTCCCGCCCCAGCAGATGTTGGTGATCCCCGGATCGTCGTCGACGTCGATCTCGACGAAGTCCACCAGGCGGCCCTTCGGGCTCACCACCGAGATGCCGGCGTGGATCATGGACGCCACGTTGACGTTGCCGTGCGCGTCCACGCCGAGCGAGTCGAAGTTGGTGTAGTCGGGGGCGGTGTAGAGGAAGTTGCCGTTCCCCGAGCCGCCCAGCGACCGGCCGCCCTCGATCTTCCCGGGGCCGGTGACGTCCCACCACCACACCCGGGCGGTGTAGGTCTCGCTGACGTACAGCCGCTTGCCGTCGGGGGACAGGCCGATGCCGTTCGGCCCCTCCATGCCGCCGGCCAGCATCGTGATGCCGGACCCGTCGGCCTTGGCGTAGAAGAGGCGGCCCTTGTCGCCGGTGACGCCGTCGCTCTTGCCGTAGTCGGTGAAGTAGATCCCGCCCTGGTCGTCGAACACCAGGTCGTTCGGGCCGCGCAGCTGCTGGTCGCCGGCCTTTGTATACAACGTCTCGACCGAGCCGTCCGACAGGTCCACGGCCTGGATGCTGCCGGTGGTGTAGTCGTCCGGGATGCCGCCGGCGAACACGAAACCGCCGACCTCGAAGCGGCGCAGGCCGCCGCAGTTGGCGATGTAGACGCGGCCGTCCGGGCCGAGCGCGGCGCCGTTCGGGCCGCCGCCCACCTCCGCGGCCACGGACGCGGTGCCGTCCGGCCGCACCCTGGTCAGCGTGCCGCGGTGGATCTCCACCACCAGCACGTCGCCGCCCGGCAGCGCGACCGGGCCCTCGGGGAACAGCAGCCCCTCCGCCAGTGTCGTGATCTTCATTCTCGTCCTCCCCTTCCGCGGACGCTCGTCCCGCCCGTGCTCGTCGCGCCCGTGCTCGCCCGGGCGGGCGAACGCGGCGGTGGACAGGCCCGCCGCCGCGATCCCCAGCCCCGAGAGCAGCGCCCGGCGCGACGGCCGGCCGCGCGGCCCGTCGCCGGGCGCTGCCGTGTTCTCAGGCGTGCTCAAAGTCCGCCCCTTCGCGTGCGTGAATCCCCGAGGGCATGCCGCGGCACGGCTCGCGCGCCGTGGGGCGGCGGGGACCAAGATCTCCCTCTGGGGTCTAGATTGCACGCAATCTGGGGTTAAATCCAGGGGTTTCGGGCACGAGATCCGAGGATTGTATGCAAGTCAGATCGTTCCGGTGCCCGCCAGCCCGTCCAGCTCCGCCGCGCCGAGCCCGAGCAGCCCGCCGTACACCTCGGCGTTGTGCTCGCCCAGGGACGGGCCGAGGCTGCGGACCTCGCCGGGGGTGTCCGACAGCTTCGGGAAGACGTTGTGCATCGGGAAGTCGCCGAACTCCGGATGCGCCATCCGGATGATCGCCTCGCGCGCCTTGTAGTGCGGATCGGCCAGCATGTCCTTGGCGCGGTACGTGAGCCCCGCCGGGATGCCGTTCTCGTGCAGCAGCTCCAGCAGCGGCCCCGACTCCTGGCCGGCCGTCCAGGCGCCGATCAGGTCGTCCAGCTCCCCGGCGTTGGCGCCGCGCGCGCCGTGCGTGGCGAAGCGCTCGTCGTCCGCCAGTTCGGGACGGCCCATGAGGTCCGACAGCCGCCGCCAGATCGTGTCGCGGTTGGCGGCGATGAGGACGGGGCCGTCCTTGGTCGGGTAGACGTTGCTCGGCGCGACGTTGGGCAGCACCGAGCCGGTCCGCTCGCGCTGGTAGCCGGCGATCTCCCACTCGGGGATCAGCGACTCCATCATCGCCAGCACCGCCTCGTACAGCGCCGAGTCGACGATCTGCCCGCGCCCCGTGCGGTGGCGCGCGTGCAGCGCCACCAGCGTGCCGAGCGCGGCGAACGTGCCGGCCAGCTCGTCGCCCAGCGAGATCCCGGCCCGCGACGGCGGCTGGCCCGGGTCGCCGGTCACGTACCGGATGCCGCCCATCGCCTCGCCGATCGACCCGAAGCCCGCGCGGGGCGCGTACGGGCCGTCCTGGCCGTACCCGGTGACCCGGGTGATGATCAGCTTGGGGTTCGCGGCCTGGAGCGTCCCGGGGGACAGGCCCCAGCGCTCCAGGGTGCCGGGGCGGAAGTTCTCCACCAGCACGTCCGCCTCGGAGATCAGCCGCCGGGCCAGCTCCTGGCCCTCGGGGGTGCGCAGGTTCAGCGTGACCGACTTCTTGTTGCGGGCGAGGATCGGCCACCACAGCGACTTGCCGTGCGGCTTCTCCCGGCCCCACTCGCGCATCGGGTCGCCGGCGCCCGGCGGCTCGATCTTGATGACCTCGGCGCCGAAGTCGCCGAGCAGCTGGCCGCAGAACGGCCCGGCCAGCAGCTGGCCCATCTCCACGACCCGCAGGTCGCCGAGAGCACCGGGGGCACCGGTGGCGCTGGGGGAATCGCTCATCGTTCCTGGTCCTCTTCCTCTTCGGTGAGATGTGCCGCCGCCGCGCGGATGTGCGCGCGCATCACCGACTCGGCCCACGCGGGGTCGCCGGCGGCGATGGCGGCGACGAGCTCCCGGTGGTGGTTCATGCTGCGGGCCATGGCGCCCGCGTCGTAGCGGTGGAAGGTGCCGAGGATCAGCGGCGCGTGCATCACCGAGGTCAGCATCCCGGGGAGCCGCCCGTTGCCGGACGCCTCGATGACCGCCGCGTGGAAGCGCCCGTTCAGCCGGGCGACCAGGTCCAGGTCGCCCTCGGCCGCCGCGCGCTCCATGGCGGCGCACCGCTCGCGCAGATCGTCCAGGACGGTCGCGTCCTGGCCCAGCCGGGCCGCGCGCGCCGCCGCGTACGGCTCCAGCAGCGCGCGCAGCTCGAAGATCTCCGCGAGGTCCTGCCGGGTCCAGCGGGCGACCCGGGCGCCCCGGTGCGGCAGCACCTCCACCAGCCCGTCCGCGCCGAGCCGCTGCAGCGCCTCGCGCACGGGCGTGCGCGACAGGCCCAGCGTCTCGGCCAGCTCCGCCTCGCCGAGGCGGCTGCCCGCTCCGGCCTCGCCGGAGAGGATCATCTGGCGCACCGCCTCGTAGGCGATGTCGGTAGCGCGGGGCATGGTTCCTCCTGCCGGTGATTGCATGCAATATAGTCCAGTGGTGACCAATAACGGGCGAGAGGGGTCTGAGTTGCATACAACGGTGCTCGAAGTTGGTCCGCGCGACGGCCTCCAGAACGAGCCCCGCGCGCTCTCGCCCGAGGACAGGATCGCGTTCATCACCCGCTGCGTCGACGCGGGGCTGAAGCGCATCGAGGCCGTGTCGTTCGTCAACCCCAAGCGCGTCCCGCAGATGGCGGGCGCCGAGGAGGTCATGGCGGGCGTCCCGCGCCGCGCCGGCGTCTCCTACAGCGGCCTGGTCCTCAACCGGCGCGGCCTCGACCGGGCCCTGGCGGCCGGGGTGGACGAGGTCAACGTCGTCGTGGTCGCGTCCGACACGTTCTGCGTGCGGAACCAGGGCTGCACCACCGCCGAGGCCCTGGACGCCTGGGACGAGATCGCCGCCGAGGCGGCCGCCGCGGGCGTCCCCGCCGGGATGACGATCGCCGTCGCGTTCGGCTGCCCGTTCGAGGGGGAGACGCCGCCGGAGCGCGTCGCCGAGATCGCCCGCCGCGCGCACGCGGCCGGCGCGTTCGAGATCGCCCTCGCCGACACCATCGGCGTCGGCATCCCCGCGCAGGTCCGCGACCTGACCCGGCGCGCCCGCGCGGCCGCGCCCGGCACGCCCCTGCGCTTCCACTTCCACAACACCCGCAACACCGGTTACGCCAACGCCCTGACCGCCGTCGACGAGGGCGTCACCGTCCTGGACGCCAGCACGGGCGGCTTCGGCGGCTGCCCCTTCGCCCCCGCCGCCACCGGCAACATCGCGACCGAGGACCTCCTGTACGCCCTGCACCGCGGCGGCGTCGAGACCGGCGTGGACATGGAGTCCGTGGCCGCCACCGGAACCTGGCTCGGCGGACTCCTCGGCACCCCGCCCCCGGCGCTCCTCGGCCGCGCCGGTCCGTTCTGACCTCGGCCATGTTGTCGGAGGCGGGTGCCAGGATGGGGGAATGACGGAACGGCCCTGCCTGCTCCTCCTGGACGGCCACTCGCTGGCCTACCGGGCCTTCTACGCGCTGCCCGTGGAGAACTTCAGCACGAGCACGGGCCAGCCGACCAACGTCGTGTACGGCTTCGCGAACATGCTGGCCAACGCCCTGCGCGACGAGCGGCCGACGCACGTGGCGGTGGCGTTCGACGTCTCGCGGCAGACGTTCCGCACCGAGGCGTTCCCGGATTACAAGGCCAACCGGGCGCGGTCGCCGGAGGAGTTCCACAGCCAGCTCGGCGTCCTCGACCGGCTGCTCGCGGCGATGAGCGTGCCCGCCGTGCGGGTGCCCGGGTACGAGGCCGACGACGTGATCGCCACGCTCGCGACGCGCGCTGCGGCGGCCGGCCACCGGGTGCTGATCATCACAGGCGACCGGGACGTCCTCCAGCTGGTCGGGCCCGACGTCACCGCGCTGTACTTCTACCGGACGGCGGCGGAGATGATCCGCTACACGCCCGAGCTCGTCCAGGAGAAGTACGGGCTCACGCCGGGCCAGTACCCCGACTTCGCCGCGCTGCGCGGCGACCCGTCCGACAACCTGCCCGGCATCCCCGGCATCGGGGAGAAGACGGCCGCCAAATGGATCCGCGAGTACGGTACCCTCGCCGCGCTGCTGGAGCGCATGGACGAGGTGAAGGGCAAGGCCGGGGAGAAGCTGCGGGCCGCGGCCGACACGGTGCGGACCAACCGGCGGCTGACCGAGCTGGTCCGCGACCTCGACCTCCCCGTCGACCTGGACGGGCTGCGGCGCCGGCCGTACGACCTGCCCGCGTTCACCGCGCTGCTGGACGAGCTGGAGTTCCGCAACGCCAGCATCCGGCAGCGGCTGTTCGCGGCCGATCCCGGCGGCGGTGAGGAGCCCGCCGAGCGGGCCGAGCCGCTGAAGGGCCGCGAGCTGGCGCCGGGGGAGCTGCCGGAGTGGTTCCGCACGCGGGCGGGCGGCGGGCCGATCGGGCTGGCCGCCGAGCAGACGTGGATCCGGGGCGAGGGCGGGATCACCGGGATCGCGCTGGCCACCGGCGACGGCTACGCGGCCTGGTTCGACCCCGCCCGGATGACCGCCGCGGACGAGCGCGCCTTCGCCGGCTGGCTCGCCGACCCCGCCCGTCCCAAGGCGATGCACGACGTCAAGTCGCTGCTGCGGGTCTTCGGCCCGCGCGGCTGGGCCCCGGCGGGCGTCACCGCCGACACGGCCGTCGCCGCCTACCTGCTGCTGCCGGGCCTGGCCGCGTACGGCATCGCCGACCTGGCGGCCCGCCACCTGGGCCGCCGGCCGGCCGCCGAGGGCCCCGCCGGGCTGATGCTCCAGGCGCGCGCCGTGCTGGAGCTGGCCGGCCGGTTCACCGCCGAGCTCCGCGACACCGGCATGGACCGCGTCATGACCGAGGTCGAGCTGCCGCTGGCCGGCCTGCTCGCCCGGATGGAACGCGCCGGGATCTTCGCGGACGCGGCGGCGCTGCGCGCCCTGGAGGACCGGTTCGCCACCGCGATGGAACGCGCGGCCGGCGAGGCCGCCCGCATCGCGGGCCGCCCGTTCAACCCGGGCTCGACCAAGCAGCTCCAGGAGGTCCTGTTCGGCGAGCTGGGGCTGCCCAGGACCAAGAAGATCAAGTCGGGCCACTCGACCGACGTGGACGCGCTGACCTGGCTGGCCACCCAGACCGACAACGGGATGCCGCAGGTCCTGCTGCACCACCGCGACCAGTCCCGGCTGCGGATGACGGTGGCCGGGCTGATCCGCGAGATCGGCGCGGACGCCCGGATCCACACCACCTTCCAGCAGACCGTCGCCGCCACCGGCCGGCTGACCTCGACCGAGCCCAACCTGCAGGTCATCCCGATCCGCACGGAGGAGGGCCGCGACATCCGCCGGGCCTTCCTGCCGGGCGAGGGCTACGAGGCCCTCATGACCGCCGACTACCGCCAGCTCGAACTGCGCGTCATGGCGCATCTGTCCCGGGACCCGTTCCTCCTGGAGGCGTTCGCGTCCGGCGAGGACCTGCACACCACGATGGCCGCGCGCGTCTTCGGCGTCGACCCCGGCGGCGTCACCGCCGGGATGCGGCGCCGGATCAAGGCGATGTCGTACGGCCTCGCGTACGGCCTGTCGGCGTTCGGCCTGGCGAAACAGCTCGGCATCGCGGTGGCCGAGGCCCGCCCGCTGATGGACGCCTACTTCGAGCGCTTCGGCGGCGTCCGCGACTTCCTGGAGCGCGCCGTCGAGGAGGCCCGCCGCACCGGCTACACCCGGACGATCCTCGGCCGCCGCCGCTACCTGCCGCACCTTTCCAGCGACAACCGGCAGCGCCGCGAGACCGCCGAGCGGATGGCGCTCAACGCCCCGATCCAGGGCTCGGCCGCCGACATCGTCAAGATCGCCATGCTGCGGGTGGACGAGGCCATCGCGGCGGCCGGCCTCCGCAGCAGGCTCCTGCTCCAGGTCCACGACGAGTTCGTCCTGGAAGTGGCCCCCGGCGAACGGCCCGCCCTGGAGGACGCCGTCCGCACCGGCATGACCGGCGCCTACCCACTGAGCGTCCCCCTGGAAATCGCCCTAGGCACCGGCACCAACTGGAACACCGCCACCCACTGACCCCCACCGCCCAAGAGCACACCAACTCTCTGAGGGTCCCCGACGGCGCCCCGATTGGATGCGGGGCGGTTGACGGTGTGCCCCCGGTGGTGTGCGGACGCGATGCCTCGGCCGACGCTGCGCCGATCGGCGGTGCGGCCACTTGGCTGTGGGCCGATCGGCGGTGCGTCTGCCGATGGGGTGCGGGTCAGGGCGTGGTGCCACAGGCTTTTGGGCGATCGCTCGGGTGGGCGGTGGTGCTGGTGCCGCTTTCCGTGGACCAGGTCAGCGGCTGTCGCGTTTTCCTTGGCGGCGGGCGCCGACGGCTCGGGTCGATGCGTGCTGTTTGGCGAGGACCGGCTGTTTCGGTGTGCGGTCGAGGCGCTGCGACTGCATCGGGACGACGGCCTCCTCGGGTGCTTCCTCGGGGCCGGCGCTCCGGCCGGCGCGCGCCGCCTGGATCCGCTCGGCCTTGAGGGCGGCGGCGCTGCGCCGGGCGGCGGCGGCCAGGTAGCGGCTGACCCGTGCGAGGGCGTCCTCGAAGACCTCCGCCTTCTGGGCGTTCCGGCGGTTCTTGGGCCGTGCGGTGCCGCGCCCGCCGTACTCCGCGACCCGCTCGGAGGCCTCCCGCCGGTAGAGCTTGATGTGCTTGTTGCGGGCCCGCCGGATCCGGGCGTGCAGCTCCAGCAGATCGTCCTCCTCCATGCCCTCGAGCCGGTCCCGCTCCGTCTCCCGGACCAGGTCCTTCTCGCCCTCGGTCATCGAGTTGAGCAGCGCCTTCACGCCGGTCCCCTTTCTGATGGCGGACGCGTGGCGGGGGGCATCGTTGATCCTTTGGTCCTGCCCGGGGGCCGTCCGGATTACACCCGCCGGGGACCTAGTCGCTCCCTCCGCCGCCGCCGCTGTCGTAGCCGCCTCCGCCGTACCGGTGCGAGGGGGCGCCGTGCGTCGGGTCGCTTCCGGTCCACCTGCCCCGGGGGAGGTCGACGGGCTTCGGGTCGGGGATCTCGAAGGTCCGGCGGATCGTGGTGTCCTCGATCCCCGCCGTGCCGGTGGCCGCCACCCGGCGCAGGAGGTCGGACGCCGAACGCTCGCGCTCGGCGAGCCGCTCCCGCGCCGCGCGGGCCGTCCGGACCCGCCGGCGCTGCCACAGGGAGGCGAGCCGTGAGCCGGGCAGGAGCCCCTCGGCGCGCAGCCGCCGCCCGATCTCCCGGACCGCCGCGGACCCCGCGATCTCCTTCAGCGCGGCGCCCAGCAGCGCGCCCTTCCCCGGTACGGCCTCGAACGCGGCCGTCTCCACGGCGTCGCGGGGCTCGCGCCGGACGACGCTGAGCCGGTGCCGGGCCGCCCAGATCCGCAGCCGGCCGTCCCGGTGCAGGGCCAGCAGCGCCACCATGGCCACGCGAGCCGGGCCACCGCACAGGTAGGCGATCTCGTAGTGGTCCAGTTCCCCGTCGTCACGCATCGAGCACCTCCCGGTGGAGCGGCGGACGCCCCTTGATCGTTCAATATGTCAGCGGGCCCCGGGAGGGGAAGGGTCAGCCGACCCGATCCCCGGGCCTGGCAGCATCCGGCCAGGCGGCGGGCGCGCGGCGGGCCAGCCGGCCGTCGTCCATGGAGAAGACGGCGCGGGCGCCGCCCAGATGGCCGAGGTCGTGGGTGACCATGACGGTCGCCAGGCCGTGCTCGGCCGTCAGGTCCGCCAGCAGCGCCACGATCCGCGCGCCGCGCTCGTGGTCCAGGGCGCTGGTGGGCTCGTCGACCAGCAGGATCTCCGGCCCGTTCATGAGGGCGCGGGCGATGTTCACCCGCTGCCGCTCGCCGCCCGACAGCCGGTGGGGGCGCCTGTGCTCCTTGCCGGACAGGCCGACCGCGTCCAGCAGTTCCCGCGCCCGCGGTACGGCCTTGCGCGGCGACCGGCCCGACAGGTGCGCCATGACGAGGAGCTGGTCGAGCGCGGTGAGGGAGGCGGGGAGGTTGGGCTGCTGGAAGACGATGCCGAGATGGTCGCGGCGCAGCCGGGAGCGTTCGGCGGGCGACAGCCCGGTGACCTCGCGGCCGGCGATCCGCACCTCGCCGGAGTCCGGCGCGATGAGGGTGGCGGCCACCGCGAGCAGGCTGGACTTGCCCGACCCGGACGGGCCGGTCACGGCGGCCAGCTCCCCGGCGCCGACGGCCAGGGACACGCGGTCGAGCGCGGTCAGCGTCCGCTCGCCGTCGGGGTAGGTCAGCACGATGTCGGTGAGGGACAGGCTCATCGCGAGGCTCCCAGCGCGGTCAGCGGATCGACGGAGGTGATCTTGCGCACGGCCAGCGCGGCGCCCGCCGCGCCCAGCGCGATCATGATCAGGACGGGCACGGCGGTGGTCCCCGCCGACAGCACGAACGGGACGGCGTCCCCGGCGAGCAGGCCCGCCGCCGCGCCCAGCGCGCCGCCGAGCCCGGCTCCGGCCAGCAGCACGATCACGGCCTGCGCCAGCGCGTCCCGCAGCAGGTAGCCGGTGCCGGCGCCGAGCGCCTTGAGCACGGCGACGTCGGCGCGGCGCTGGATCGTCCAGACGGTGAAGAACGCGCCGATGACCAGCGCCGAGATCGCGAACAGGAAGCCGCGCATCAGCTGCAGCGAGCCGTTCTCCGAGGAGTACGAGGGGACCGCCGCGGGCGCGTCGCCGCGGTCCACCGTGGCCGTGCCGAGCCGGGCGTCCGCCGCGGCGACCGCGCCGTCCCCGGCGCCGCCGGTCAGCGCCAGGACGGTGGCCGCGGTGTCCGGCCGCGCCTGCGCGCCCACCGCCCGCCAGTCGGCGATGGAGATCCAGGCCACGGGCGCGTGGCTGTACGAGGCGTCCGCGCCGGTCCCGGCCACGGTGAAGGCCCGCCCGGCGATCCGTACCTGCTCTCCGGCCCGTAGTCCCGTCTCCGCCGCCAGCCCGGCGGACAGCACGATCCGCCCGTCGGCGACCGCACTCCCCGTCCCTTCCGCGCCGCGGGCCAGCGCGCCGCCGGGCTGGACGCCGAACATCGCGGCCGCCGCGCCCGGATCGTCCCCGCCGCGGTCCAGCCGGCCCATCGTGATCCCGAGCGGCTCGGCGCCCGCGCCGGGGACCGCCTCCCAGCCCCGCAGCGCCGCGCCGGTGATCCGGCTGTCGGCGAACGACGGCTCGGCGCCGCCGGCGAAGACGATCCGGCCGGCCGGCAGCCCGGTGACCGCCGAGACGTTGTCCCCGGCGAGTCCGGCGGTCAGCCCGGACAGCATGGTCACCAGCAGCGTGATGAGCATGACGACCGAGCCCATCAGGGCGAACCGCCCCCGGGCGAAGCGCAGGTCCCTCAGCGCCACGAACATCGTGCCCCCTTGAACGAAGATGCGGACCGTCCCAGCGTGCGGCCGGGGCGGCGCAGCGCGCATCGTGCGGGAGATCCCCCGGGGCCCCTTCTTTGGAAGGGGCGGAATCAAACTTTCGATCGATGCCGGCCGGGGAACCCGGTCGCTTACGCTGTGTGACGATGAGTGATGATCCGTTCTCGCCGGCGGTGCGCCTGCTCGGCTGGGCCGTGCACGGCTCGTTCGCCGTGCTGCTGGCGATCGCGGTGGCCCAGGTCGCCGGGCAGGGCCGGGCGGCCGTGGCCGCGGGCGGCGCCGTCCTCGGCGTGCTCTACCTCCTCGGCGTCGGGTACGAGCGGCGCGACCCGCGCCTGCGCGGTACGGGCACCCCGGCCCGGCACGCGCTGGAGTGGTCCTGGCTGGGCGGGCTGGCGGTGCTGTGGGGCGCGCTGGCGTTCGCCGCGCCGGAGATGGTGTGGATCGCCTTCCCGCTCTTCTTCGTCTGCCACTACCTGCTGCCGCTGCGCGCGGCCGTCCCGGCCGTCGCGGTGCTGACCCTCACGGCGATCGCGGCCTCGGCCCGGCACACCGATCCGTTCACGCCCGCGCAGGTGATCGGCCCCAGCATCGGCGCCGCGGTGGCCACCCTGATGGCGCTGGCGTACCGGGCGCTGCACCGCGAGAGCGAGCGGCGCCGGATGCTCATCGACGACCTGGTCGGCACCCGGGAGAAGCTCGTCCGGGCCGAGCGCGAGGCCGCGGCGCTCGCCGAGCGGGAACGGCTCGCCCGGGAGATCCACGACACCCTCGCGCAGGGCATGTCGAGCATCATCCTGCTGCTCCGCGCCGCCCGCCGCGACCTGCGCACGGACGGCGACGCCGCGGCGGCGCGGCTGGTCGAGGCCGAGCGGGCGGCCGCGGAGAACCTGGAGGAGGCGCGCCACTTCGTCCGCGCGCTCACCGCGCCCGCGCTCCAGGACGCGCCACTGACCGAGGCGCTGCGCCGTATCGTCCGGGCGGCCTCGGCCCGCACATCCACGCGGGTGCGCTTCGAGGTCTCCGGCACCCCGTCCCCGCTGCCCGCCGAGCACGAGCTGGCGCTCCTCCGCATCGCGCAGGGCGCCCTGGGCAACACCGCCCGGCACGCCGCCGCCGAGAACGCCGGGGTCACGCTGACCTACCTGGACGGCGCCGTCATCCTCGACGTCGTGGACGACGGCACGGGCTTCGACCCGTCCCGCACGCAGGGGACCGGCGACGGCACCGGCTACGGCCTGCGCGCCATGCGCGACCGTGCGGAGGCCCTGGGCGGCACCCTCACCGTGGAGTCGGCCCCCGGCGACGGCACCGCCATCGCCGCGACCCTCCCCCTACCCACCCGCACAGAGCCCCCGCAGACCACCCCCCAACCGAACACAGCACAAGCGAACGCCGCCCAACCGGACGCGACCCCACCGGAGGCCGCGCAGCCGGAGGCGGCTCAACCAGGCGCGGCCCAGCCGGACGCGGCCCAGCCGGGCGCGGCGCAACCGGGCGCGGCCCAGCCGGAGGCGGCGCAACCGGACGCGACCCACCCGGACGCGACCCACCCGGAGGCTGCGCAGCCGGAGGTGGCTCAATCGGGCGCGGCTCAACCAGGCGCGGCCCAGCCGGGCACGGCCCCACCGGAGGTCGCGCAACCGGGCGCGGCTCAGCCGGACGCGACCCAACCGGAGGCTGCGCAACCGGGGGCGGCCCAGCCGGGCGTGGTGCAGCCGGGCGTGGTGCAGCCGGAGGCGGCGCGAGCGGGCGCTGTGGAGCCGGACTCCGGGCGGCCTGGCGCGGGGGTGCGGGGTGGGCGTGGAAGGGCCGGGCGGTGATGGGGGACGGTGGGGTGATCCGGATTCTGCTGGTCGACGACCATCCGGTGGTGCGGTCGGGGCTGCGGGCGATGCTGCTGGACCAGCCGGACTTCGAGCTGGTGGGGGAGGCCGCCACCGGGGAGGAGGGGGTGGAGCGGGCCCGCGGGCTGCGGCCGGACGTGGTGCTGATGGACCTCCAGCTCGGGGCCGGGATCCACGGCGCCGAGGCGACCCGGCGGATCCTGGCGGAGCCGGGCCCGCCGCGCGTCCTGGTGCTGACGACGTTCGACACCGACGCCGACATCGTCGCGGCGATCGACGCGGGCGCCACCGGCTACCTGCTCAAGGACGCGCCGCCGAACGAGCTGCACGCCGCGATCCGGGCGGCGGACGCCGGCGCCAGCGCGCTCGCGCCGAGCGTGGCGTCCCGGCTGCTCGGGCGGATGCGGCCGCGGGCGGCGACGCTGACCGCCCGGGAGCTGGAGGTGCTGCGGCTGGTGGCCGAGGGCATGTCGAACCGGCAGATCAGCAAGCGGCTGTTCCTGAGCGAGACCACGGTGAAGACGCATCTGGTGCACATCTACGCCAAGCTGGAGGTGGACTCCCGGACGGCCGCCGTCGCGGCGGCGGGGCGCCGCGGGCTGATCCGCCCGCCGTGAGCCACGTTACTTACCATGTGGTAGAAAATGGTGGTGAACGAGATGATCGCGCCCGCCCTCGTGCCCCTGCCCCAGCTGGTCACGGCGGACGGAGACCCCGGATCCCCGCTCGGACTGCCGTCCGCCCTCCGCGTCGCGGTGCCGTCCGAAGAGCTGCGCGGGCTGGGCACGGCCGTCGCCGACCTGCTCGCGAAGCTGCACGGGATCGAGCCCGCCGTCCAGATCGGCGGCGCGGGCGACCTGACGCTGGTCCGGTCGGCCGGGCCGGTGGACGGCGTCGAGAGCGTCCAGGGGATCGACCCCCTTGCCCGCTCCGACGGCGACGCCCGCGAACGCTACGAGCTTTCGGTGGGGGACCGCGGCGCGGTCGTGACCGCGTGCGCGCCGGAGGGCCTCTTCCGCGGCGCGACCACGTTCGCGCAGCTCCTCCAGGCGGACGCGGCGGGCGGGATCACCGTCCCCCGCGTACGGATCGCGGACGGGCCGGCGCTGGCCTGGCGCGGCCTGTCGCTGGATGTCGTCCGCCGCTTCTTCACGGTCGCGCAGGTGAAGAAGGTCATCGACCTGCTGGCGCTGTACAAGTTCAACGTCCTGCACCTGCACCTGTCCGACAGCCAGGCGTGGCGCCTGCGGATCGACGCCTGGCCGCGCCTCACCGACCCTGCGCACTGGCCCGCCGGCGAGCTGACGGCCGGGGAGGACGGCCTCCCGTACTACACGCAGGACGACTACCGAGAGATCGTCGCCTACGCGGCGGCCCGATACGTCACGGTCGTCCCGGAGCTCGACATGCCGGGGCACGTCCTCGCGGCCGTGCGCGCCTACCCCGAGCTGCAAGGCGGCAAGGAGACTCCGCACAGGTTGCTGGCCTACCTCGACCCCGAGGCCGAGGCCGCCCAGCGGTTCGTCCGCGAGGTGCTCGCCGAGGTCGCCGCCCTCACGCCCGGCCCGTACCTGCACATCGGCGGCGACGAGGCGTTCGGCATGCCGGACGAGCTGTACGCGGCGTTCACGGCCCGCGCGCTGGAGATCGCGCGCGGCACCGGCAAGAAGGTGGTGGGCTGGCAGGAGACCGCCCGGTCCGGGGCGCTGGCCCCGGCGGACGTGGCGCAGGCGTGGATCGGGGCGGGGGACGAGTTCGACCTGGCGGCCGCCCGCGAGCGCACGCCCGCGGAGTACCACGGGCTGCTGGAGAGCATGGCGGCGGCGTTCGCCCAGGCGGAGCGGGACGTCCCGGCGGCGGTCGCGGCGGGCGTCCCGGTGCTTGCCTCGCCCAGCAGCTTCCTGTACCTGGACCGCCGCTACGCCGAGGACTCGCTGCACCCCGGCCAGAACGAGCGGCGCACCACGGTCGGGCACGACTCGTACCCGGTGCGCACCTGCCGCGAGCTGTTCGCCTGGCGGCCGGGCGAGCTGCCGGAGATCCCCGCGGGCGCGCGGATCGCCGGGGTCGAGGCCGCGCTCTGGTGCGAGTCGGTCGGGGACTTCGACGATCTGGCGTTCCTGCTGCTGCCCCGGCTTGCGGGCATCGCCGAGAAGGCGTGGACGCCGCCCGCGACGGAGTGGGACGACCACCGCGCCCGGGTGGCGCGCCACCCGGGCTGGTGGGAGCGGCTCGGCCTGGACGGCTACTACCGTTCCGCCGAGGTCTTCGGCTAGGGGCCGCGGCGGTCAGCGGGCGCGCTCGAACGCCTCCCGGCGCGCCCGCTGCCCGGCGACGTCGGCCACGGGCGCGGCCAGCAGCAGGCTCCGCGTGTACGGGTGGCGCGGGTCCGCCGTGACCTCGGCCGCCTCGCCCGTCTCCACGATCTCGCCGCGGTCGATCACCGCCACCCGGTGGCTGACGAACCGGACCACGGCCAGGTCGTGCGAGACGAACAGGTACGCGACGCCGGTCTGCTCCTGGAGTTCCAGCAGCAGGTCGAGGACGGCCTGCTGGGTGGTCAGGTCGAGGGCCGAGACGGGCTCGTCGCACACGATCAGCCTCGGCCCGATCGCGAGCGCGCGGGCGATGGCCACCCGCTGCCGCTGGCCGCCGGAGAACTCCCGCGGCAGCCGGCCGGCGGCGTCGGCCGGCAGCCGCACCCGGTCGAGCAGGTCCGCGACCCGGCGGCGCGCGTCCGCCTTGCCGCGGCCCTGGGCCAGCAGCGGTTCGGCGAGCGTGTCGCCGATGGTCCGGGACGGGTTCAGCGAGGTGTACGGGTCCTGGAACACGACCTGCACGTCGCGGCTCAGCTCCCGGCGCCGGCGGCGGGTCGCACGCTCGACGCGCTCGCCCGCGAACGTGATGGTGCCGGACCGGACCGGCACCAGCCCGAGGACGGCCCGCCCGATCGTCGTCTTGCCCGACCCGGACGCGCCGACCAAGCCGAGCGTCTCGCCCGGGCGGACGCCCAGCGACACGCCGCGCAGCACGTCGACGCGCGGCGCGCGCCACCCCTTGCCGGGGAAGGAGACCCGCAGGTCCTCGACGGTCAGCAGCTCCTCGTTCACGCCTTCCTGGTTCACGCCTTCCTCGTTCACGCCTTCTCCTTCGTCCCGGCCCGCTCCCCGGACCGGTCGCGGTCGCCGGCCGCGGGCCGCCAGGCCGCGCGGGCGGGCGCGCCGTCCAGCACGGCGTCGAGCAGGCGCCGCGTGTACGGTTCGCGTGGTTCGCTCAGGATCCGCTCGGCCGGGCCGGTCTCGACGATGCGGCCGTCGTGCATCACGGCCACGCTGTCGCACAGGTCCGCGACGACGCCCAAGTTGTGGGTGACCAGCAGGACGCCCAGGCCGCGCTCCTTCTGCAGGCGGCGCAGCAGCCCGAGCACCTCGGCCTGCACCATGACGTCCAGCGCCGTCGTCGGCTCGTCGGCGATCAGCAGCTCGGGATCGCAGGACATCGCCCCCGCGATCAGCACCCGCTGCGCCATGCCGCCGGAGATCTCGTGCGGATACGACCGGAACGTCCGCTCCGGGTCGGCGATCTCCACCATCCGCAGCAGGTCGAGCGCGCGCCGCTTCGCCTCGGCCCTGGAGATCCCGAGCTTGTGCCGCATCGGCTCCACCAGCTGGCTCCCGACGGTGAACGACGGGTCCAGGTTCGTCATCGGCTCCTGCGGGACGTACGCGACGACGTTCCCGCGCAGCGCCCGGTGCTCGCGCTCCGGCAGCCCGACGACCTCCCGGCCGCCGATCGTGACGCTGCCGCCGCCGACGTACCCGCCCTCGGGCAGGATCCCGAGGATCGAGAACGCGGTCTGCGTCTTGCCGGAGCCGGACTCGCCGACCAGCCCGACGATCTCCCCTTCGCGCACGTCGAGGTCCACGCCGCGCACGACCTCCTTGGTCCCGCCCGGCACGGTGTACGAGACCGACAGCCCGCGCACCGACAGCAGCCCCGCGCGCCCTTCCGCGCCGGCGGCTCCGGCCGGGGCGGCGGCGGGCGCCTTCGGGCGGGTGCGGCGGGACGGCTCGCGCCCGCGGTCCTCCAGCGCGTCGCGCAGCGCACCGGCCAGCAGGACCAGCGACGCGTTGGTGAGCCCGAGCGCGAGCCCCGGCCACAGGATCGTCAGCGGGGCGCGCTGCATGTTCTGGAACGCCTCGTTCAGCATCGCGCCCCAGGTCGGGGTGTCGCCGCTGCCGATGCCGAGGAACTCCAGCCCGGCCTGCAGCCCGATGGCCAGGCCCGCGATCAGCGCGGTCTGGATGATGATCGGCGCGCGCACCACGACCAGCACGTGCCGCGCCACGATCCGGGCGTCGGTCAGGCCGGACACCCGCGCGGCGTCCACGTACAGCTCGTTGCGGACGCCGGACACGATCCCGCGCACCAGCCGGAAGAAGCCGGGCGCGATCAGGACGCCGAGGACGACCATCAGCACCCACACGGTGGGGCCGAGGATGGCGCGGGAGGCGAGCAGCACCACCATCGCCGGCAGCGCCATGACGAGGTTGACGACCCAGCTCGCCGCGGCGTCCAGCCGGCCGCCGCGGTAGCCGGCCAGCAGCCCGGCCGGGACGCCGATCGACAGCGCGACCAGCAGCGCGATGGCCGCGCCGCCGAGGGTGTTGCGGCCGCCGTGCAGCAGCCGCGCCAGCACGTCCCGGCCGGCGGAGTCGAACCCGAGCGGGTGGCCGCCGCTCGGCCCGCCGAACGAGTCGGCCAGGTCGCCGGCGCCGGGATCGTGCGGGCTGATCAGCGGGGCCAGCACGACGGCGGTGACGATGACCGCCAGGACGGCCGCGGAGACCAGGCCGAGCGGGTTGCGCAGGATCCGCCGCAGGGCGTTCACGAGACCCTCGCCTTCGGGTTGAGCCAGCCGATGAGCAGGTCCACCACCAGGTTGATCAGGATCACGCCGAGCACGGTGAACATGACCAGTCCCATGATCACGGGGATGTCGCCGCGGGTGGTGTAGGTGACGGTCATGCTGCCGACGCCGGGCAGCCCGAAGATCTGCTCGACCAGGACGGCGCCGCCGAGCAGCGCGACGAACTGCAGGCCGAGCACGGTCAGCGCGGGCGCGGCCGCGTTCCGCAGCACGTGCCGGAACAGGATCCGGTGCGGCGGCAGCCCGCGCGCCCGCAGCGTGCGGACGTAGTCCTGGCGCAGCACGTCGATCACCGCGCCGCGCACCTGCTGGGACAGGCCCGCGACGGAGACGATCGACAGCGACGCGACCGGCAGCGTGATCGTGGACAGCCAGCCGGGCACCGACTCGGTCAGGCCGATGTAGCCGATGGCCGGGAACCAGCCCAGCCGCACCGCGAACACCAGCACGATGATCAGCGTGACCAGGAAGCCCGGCAGGGCGTACCCGATCACGCCGAGGACCTGCACGAACCGGTCGACCGCGCCGCGCCGCACGCCGGCCCAGACGCCGAGCAGCAGCGACAGCGCGGCGGTGACCAGGGTGACGCCGGCCATCAGGCTGGCCGTGACCGGCAGCCGGGTGGCGATGGCCTGCAGCACGTTCTCGCCGGTGAACCAGGAGGTGCCGAAGTCGCCGCGGACCGCGTGCGCCAGCCAGTCGCCGTACTGGGCGAGGACGGCGCGGTCCAGGCCCAGCTCGGCGTTCTTGGCGTCGACGAGGTCCTGCGGGGCCGACGAGCCGAGGAGCTGGCGGCCCACGTCGGCGTCCGGGATCGACAGCAGCAGGTACGCGAGGAAGGAGATCACGAAGAGCAGCACCGCTCCCGCCGCGATCCTCCGCGTGGCGAAGCCCAGCATCGTCGCGTCCGGCTACTTGGCGGGGGAGTAGTTGTAGATCGACGGCAGGGCCATGCCCTCCTGCGGCGTGATCTTCACCGAGCCGTCCGAGACGTGCAGGTACGACATCCGGTAGAAGGGCACGAACCACGCCTCCTTGACCAGGTGCTCGTTGAGCGCCCGCAGGTCGCCGCGCGCCTGCTCGGCCTCGGCCGCCTGGATCTTCGGCAGCAGGCCCTTGATCCGGTCGTCCATGGTGCCGAACATGTTGAACGTGCCGGGCAGCACCATCTCGCCGATGGTGATCCAGTCCGTGGCGGACTGCCCGTTGTTCATCACCATGCCGGGGTACTGCCGGTCGGTGAAGATCTTCCGGATCGCCGACTGGTCGACGGTTTCCCAGGTGAGCTTGACGCCGATGGCGCCCAGGTCGGCCTGGAGCGAGGAGGCGAGCGCGTCGGGCACGATCGCCGGGATGCGCGGCAGCTTCAGCGTGAAGCCCTTCTCGTGGCCGGCCTGCTTGAGCAGGTCCTTCGCCTTGGCCGGGTCGTGCGCGTAGTAGGTGTCGAGCCGCGGGTCGTACGCCTTGGTCCCGGTGCCGAAGATCTGGTTGGTGGCCTTGCCGCGGCCCTGCCGGATCTTGCTGAGCATGGTGTCGCGGTCGATCGCGTGGTTGAGCGCCTGCCGGACGCGGGCGTCCTTGAGCGCCGGGACGAGCGCGCCGCCGCGGTCGAAGAGCAGGAGGCTCTGCACGTCGAACTCCTGCTTGACCGTCTTCACCCCGGTGGCCTTCTCGATGCTGATCTGCTTGTCGGCGTCCTGCAGCACGGCGGCGTTGATCTGCTTGGTCCGGATGCCGTTGACGATCGCGGTCTCGTTGTTGAAGTAGCTGAACGTGAGCGTCTTGTACGGCAGCTTCGCGCCCCAGTACCCGGGGGCGCTCGTGAACACCCAGCGGGTCCCGATCGCGGTCTGCTTCGCGTCCAGGTCGTACGGGCCGGTGCCGTCCGGCCTGGTCTTCAGCGGGTCGCCCGGCTTGGCGAAGCTCGCGGGGTTGGCCATGAGGCCGGCCGCGTCGCTGAGGTAGAAGAGCATCGCGGGGTTGGGCTTGGACAGCTTCAGCGTCACGTGCGTCGCGTCGGCGACCTCGATCGACTTCACGTCCTGCAGCGTCCTGGCCTGGGAGCCCTTCTTCTTGGCGAAGCGCTCCATGTTGGCCTTGACCGCCTTGGCGTCGAAGGCGGAGCCGTCGTCGAACTTCACGTCGCCGCGCAGCGTGAGCTTCAGTTCGGTGCGGTCGGCGCTGTACTCCCACTTGGTGGCGAGCATCGGGCTGAACGATCCGTCCGGCTCCCGCTTGATGAGCGTGTCGTAGGCGGCCTGGAAGAACGGCATGGCGCTGCCGCCGGCGTCGGCCGGGTCGAGGCTCTGCGGCAGGGTCAGCGTGGCGATCTTGAGCGTGTCCGAGCCGCCGCCCGCGCCGCCGCCGGCGTCCGCGCATCCGGTGAGGGCGGCGGCCGCGGTGGCGCAGGCGGCCGCGAGGGCGGCGCCCTTGGTGATCTTTCGCATGGAGTGGCTCCCTCTGGCACGGCGGGACGGCCGTTTCGACGGAATTCGACGAAGGTGCGGTGAGCATACATGCGAAACTAACCACGTGGTAGGTTTTGCTCGCGGTCGAGGGAAGCCGCAGGCCGTACGGTTGGCGCAGCACCGTCCCGCCCGCCGCAGCCGCCCGTCGCAGAGAGGCCCCGCCCATGACCGAGCAGAACCCGCGCCGCCCGTCCCGCCGCCCTTCCAAGGGCGAGCGGACCCGCGCGAGCATCCTCGACTCGGCGACCGAGCTGTTCTCCAAGTCGGGCTTCCACGCGGTGTCGCTGCGCGACATCGCCGCGCACGCGGGACTGACGCACGCGGGGCTGCTGCACCACTTCCCGGGCAAGGAGGACCTGCTCATCAGGGTGCTCGGGCGCCGCGACCGGGCCGACGCGCGGTACATGTTCGCCCCGGGCATCGAGGACCGCCCCGCGGAGCTGATCGACATCGTCGTCGGGATCGTCTCGCGCAACATGCGCACCCCCGGCCTGGTCGGCCTGTACGTGAAGATCTCCGGCGAGGCGGCCGATCCCGAGCACCCCGCGCACGCGTACTTCGTCGACCGCTACCGGGTGCTGCGCGCCCGGCTCACCGACGCCTTCGCCGCGCTCTTCGCCGCGGCCGACCCGCCGCCCGGCCACGACCCGGCGGTCGTCGCCCGGCAGTTCCTGGCGCTGATGGACGGCCTGCAGACCCAGTGGCTCCTCGACCCGGACGCGATCGACATGCACGCCGACGTGGTGGCCTTCCTCCGCCAGCTCGGCCTCACCATCGAGATCTCGCCGACCCCCCTCGTCCTCTCCGAGACCGACCCCGACCCCGACTCCCCGAGGTGACGCATGACCCCTGAGCCCGCCGACACGCCAGCCGACCCTGCCGCGGACACGTTCGCGGAGAAGCTCACCCTGGAAGAGAAGGCGTCGCTGACCTCCGGCAGGGACACCTGGCACACGACCGGCCTGCCCGGCGCGCTCCGCCCGCTCACCCTCGCCGACGGGCCGCACGGGATCCGCCGGCAGGTCAAGGGCTCGGGCGACGCGCTCGGCCTCACCAACAGCGTCCCCGCCACCTGCTTCCCGCCCGCCGTCACGCTCGGCTCGTCCTGGGACGCCGGGCTCGCCCGCCGGGTGGGGGAGGCGCTCGCGCGCGAGGCGTCGGCGCTCGGCGTCGACGTCGTCCTCGGGCCCGGCGTCAACATCAAGCGCTCCCCGCTGTGCGGCCGCAACTTCGAGTACTTCTCCGAGGACCCGCACCTGACCGCCGTCATGGCCGGCGCCGTCGTCGACGGCGTCCAGTCGCTCGGGATCGGCGCCTGCGTCAAGCACTTCGCGGTCAACAACCAGGAGACCGACCGCATGCGGGTCAGCGCCGACGTGGACGAGGCGACGCTGCGCGAGATCTACCTCGCGGCGTTCGAGCGGATCGTCCGCGAGAGCGCGCCCGCCATGGTCATGTGCTCGTACAACAAGATCAACGGCGTGTACGCGAGCGAGAACCACTGGCTGCTCACCGAGGTGCTGCGCGAGGAGTGGGGCTTCGACGGGGTCGTGGTCTCCGACTGGGGCGCCGTGAACGACCGGGTCGCCGCGCTGGCGGCCGGGCTCGACCTGGAGATGCCGCCGACCCGTACCGACCAGGAGATCGTCGACGCCGTCCGGTCCGGCCGGCTCGCCGAAGGGGCCGTCGACCGCGCCGCCGGGCGCCTGCACGCGCTCGCCGGGCGGCTGGACGGCGCCGGGCGCTTCGAGGACTGGGACGCCGCTGCGCACCACGAGCTCGCCCGCGAGGCGGCGCGCGCCTCGGCCGTCCTGCTGAAGAACGACGGCGGCGTCCTCCCGCTCGACCCGCGGGCGCGGCAGCGGGTCGCCGTCATCGGGGAGCTCGCCGCCACGCCCCGCTACCAGGGGCACGGCAGCTCCCACGTCGTCCCGACCCGGCTCGACTCCGCGTGGGACGCCCTGAACGCCGCGGCCGGCCCCGAGGTGACGCTGACCTTCGCCGCCGGCTACCGGCTGGACGGCGCGGCGGACGCCGGGCTCGCGGGCCGGGCGGCCGAGGTCGCCGGGGCGGCCGACGTCGCGCTGGTGTTCCTCGGCCTGCCCGACGAGGCCGAGTCCGAGGGCTTCGACCGGACCACGCTGGACCTGCCGGCCGTCCAGACCGAGCTGCTGCGCGAGGTCGCGGCGGCCTGCCCTCGGGTGGTGGTCGTGCTGGCCAACGGCGGTGTCGTGGCGGTCTCCGAGTGGCAGGACTCGGCCGCCGCGATCCTGGAGGCGTGGCTGCCCGGCCAGGCCGGCGGCACGGCGATCGCCGACCTGCTGCTGGGCGCGCACAGCCCGTCCGGCCGGCTCACCGAGACGATCCCGGAACGCCTCGCCGACGTCCCCTCGTACCTGCACTTCCCGGGCGCGGACGGTCGCGTCGTGTACGGCGAGGGCCGCTACGTCGGCTACCGCCACCACGACACCCTGGAGACCTCCGTCGCCTACCCGTTCGGGCACGGCCTCACCTACACCCGGTTCGAGTACACCGACCTGGACGTACGGGAGACGGGCCCCAACGCGTGGACGGTCGAGTGCACCGTCACCAACACCGGCGGGCGCGCCGCGGCGGAGGTCGTCCAGCTGTACGTGGCGTTCGACGAGGAGCGGCCCACCCGCCCCCGGCACGAGCTGCGCGGCTTCGCCAAGGCGGAGCTGGAGCCGGGCGCCGGCACGCGCGTGTCGTTCACGCTCACCGGCCGCGACATCGCCCGCTGGTCGGCGGCGAGCGGCGGCTGGCGGATCGACCCGGGCCGCTTCACGGTCGAGGTGGGCGCCTCGTCCCGCGACATCCGGCTGCGCGCCGAGCTGGAGACGCCCGGCGACGGGTACGCCGCGCCACTCGGCCGCATGTCCACCCTCGGCGAGTGGCTCGACCACCCGGTCGGCGGCCGGGTGCTGCTGGAACGGCTCGGGAACGCGCCGGGACTGACGGGCGCCGCCCAGGGTTCGCCGGCGCTGTTCGAGCTGGCCCGCGGCATCCCGCTGGCCAAGTTCAGCACCTTCGGCATCGGCCTGAGCGGCGACGTCGTGGACGAGCTGGTCGCCGAGGTGGCGGGCGGCGCCTAGGACAGCCCGCCGGCCCGGGCGACGCCGCCCAGCCAGCGGGCGCTCGGCTTCACCGTGCGCGCGAACGTCCGGCGGTCCACCGCGACCAGCCCGAAGGTGGGCCGCCAGGACCCCCACTCGTAGTTGTCGAGCAGGGACCAGTGCAGGTAGCCGCGCACGTCGGCGCCGTCGGCCATCGCCGCGTGCAGGCTCTCCAGCGCCCCGGTCGTGTACTCGACGCGCTCGCCGTCGTCCGCGGTCGCGATCCCGTTCTCGGTCACCAGGATCGGCACGCCCGGCACCCGCTCGGCCGTGTGCCGGACGGCGCCGCCGAGCGCCCAGGGGTAGAACTCCCAGCCGGTGAGCGTGCGGCGGGTGCCGTCCGGGACCGGCAGCGCGCCGTCCCGGCCGATCAGGACCCGGGTGTACGCCTGCACGCCGATGAAGTCGTCCTCCGCGGCGATGTCCAGGAACCGGTCCTCGCGCGACCACGCCCACTCGTCGCGCTCGGCCGTCGCGCCGCCGGCGGCCTGGAAGTTCTGGTTGGCGACCGTCCAGCCGGACTTGAGCCCGGCGGCGGCCAGCTCCTCGCGCGCGGCCTGGTGGGCGGCGACCAGAGCGTCCGCCACCTCGCGGTCGGGCGGCGGCATGGCGCCGGCGACGTTCTCCTTGCGCTCGGTGCCCTTGAGCATGTTGGCCATCATCGCGAGCATGTTGGGCTCGTTGATGGTGCAGACCCATTCGACGCCGCCGAGGATGGGCAGGACGGCGCGCACGTAGCGGCGGAACCGGTCGGTCGCCTCCAGCGCGCGCCACCCGCCGGCCTTCTGGAACCACAGCGGGCTGGTGAAGTGGTGCAGCGTCACCACCGGGGTGAGGCCGCGGTCGAGGCAGCCCTCGATCAGCCGGCGGTAGTGCGCCAGCGCGGCCAGCGAGAACTCGCCCTCGACCGGCTCCACCCGGGCCCACTCGATGCTGAAGCGGTACGCGCCGAGCCCGAGGTCGCGCACGATGTCGAGGTCCTCGCGCCAGCGGTGGTAGCCGTCGCAGGCGTCGCCGCTGCGCTCGGGCAGCAGGCCGGGCCGGTTCTCCAGTGCCCAGAAGTCGCTGGCGACGTTGTTGCCCTCGGTCTGGTGGGCGCTGCCCGCCGCCCCCCACAGGAACCCCTCCGGGAACGAGATTCGCACGCTGACTCTCCTTGGCCCTCGCCGTTTTCGATCTGGCGGCCAAAACCTACCACTTGGTAAGATTTGGCTCCCCCGTCGCCCCGTGCGTCCACCCCCCCGGCTCCTGGAGCGCCCCATGCCCGCACGCCCCAAGTCCCGCGCCGCCGCCGCGCTGTCCGTTCCGCTGCTGGCCACGGCCCTGGTCGCGGTCCCCGCCCCGGCGTCCGCCGCGGCCTACTCGGTACGGGAGCTCAGCTTCGGCGTCCGCGTCGGCCCCGGCGGCGACCGGCCCTGCACCGTCGTCGCCGACCTCTACCGGCCCGACACCGCCACCGGCGGGAAGCGGGCGCCGGCCGTGCTCACGACCAACGGGTTCGGAGGCTCCAAGGACGACCTCGCGGGAACGGCCAAGGCGTTCGCCGAGCGCGGGTACGTCGTCCTGGCGTACTCCGGCCTCGGCGCCGGCGGCAGTGGCTGCCGCATCACCCTCGACCATCCGGACCACGACGGCGCCGCCGCCCGCCAGCTCGTCGACTTCCTCGCCGGGACCAGGGCGGCCGCCGACGGGACGCGCCTGGACGCGGTCCGGCTGGACGCGGCCGGCGACCCCCGCGTCGGGATGATCGGCGGCTCGTACGGCGGCGGCGCCCAGTTCGCCGCGGCCGGCGTGGACCCGCGCATCGACGCGCTCGTGCCGATCGACACCTGGAACGACCTGCGCTACTCCCTGGCCCCCAACAACGAGCTGACCGCCGCGGGCGAGCGCACCGCCGAGCCCGGCGCCACCAAGCTGCTGTGGGGGCTCGGCTTCTTCGCCCTCGGCGCCGTCCGCGGCGTGGAGGGCGCCGGGACCGACCCGTCCCGGCTGGCCGGCTGCCCCAACTTCCCGACCGCGCTGTGCGCGGCCGTCGCCGAGAGCCTGGTCCACGGCGTGCCGCGCCCCGCCAGCCTGGACTACCTGCGGGCGGCCTCGGTGGCGTCGTACATGCCGCGGATCAAGGCCCCCGTCCTGCTCGTCCAGGGGCAGAACGACACCCTGTTCAACCTCCAGGAGGCCGCCGCGACGTACCGGGCGCTGGACGCGCAGGGCACCCCGGTCAAGATGATCTGGCACTCGGGCGGGCACAGCGGCGAGAACGCGCCCGGCGACATCGACCTGGAGAAGCCCGCGGCCAACTACGTCGGGAGGCGGGCGCTGGCCTGGTTCGACCGCCACCTCAAGGGCCTGCCCGCCGACACCGGGCCGAGGTTCGCGTACTTCCGCCCCTGGGCGCGGTACGAGGGGAACGCCGCACCCGCGTACAGCAGCGCCGCACCCGAGCCCGTGCGGTTCTACCTGTCCGGGCGGGACCGCCTGGTCTCCGCCAAGTCCAAGGTGACCGCGGGCCGCGCGTCGTACCGCAACCCGCTGGGCTTCTGGCCGACGTCGTTCTCCGAGCTGTCCCTGCTCCAGGGCGCCCTGGACGGCGTGCCGCCCGGCGACGCGCCCGGCACGTTCGCCGGCTGGACGAGCCCGCCGCTGGCCAGGAGCACCGACGTGGTCGGGTCGCCCACCCTGTCGGTCCGGCTCTCCTCGCCCGCCGCCGAGCGCGGCCAGCGCCGCGGCGTGGACGGGCGGCTCGTGCTGTTCGCGAAGCTGTACGACGTCGCGCCGGACGGCTCCGCGACCCTCGCCCACCGGCTGGTGTCCCCGGTCCGCGTCCGCGACGTCCGCGAGCCGCTGAAGGTCCGGCTGCCCGGGATCGTCCACCGCTTCGCCGCCGGCCACCGGCTGCGCGTCGTGATCGCGTCCAGCGACCTGTCGTACCTCGGGAACCGCACCGTCATGCCGGTGACCGTCCACACCGACCCGGACCGGCCCGGCGTCCTGACCGTGCCCGTGGCCTGACCCGGGACGCCCTTTACCGGACCCGGGGCGCCTGTTCCGAGAAGATCGGGAAGGACCCGTTCCGGAGGTGCTCTCGTGGACAGGAACGCGAAGGTCAGGACGGGCGCGGTGGCGCTGGCGGGCACGCTGCTGCTCGCCGGCTGCGCCGGGGACGGCGAGGACGCGGCGCCGGCCGCGCGGCGGGCGGCCACGGTGCCGGCCGGCGGATCGGCGGCCGAGCTGGAGCAGCAGTACGAGAAGATCGTCGACGCCGTGCTGCCGTCCGTGGTCAAGATCGACACGGGCCAGGAGGAGGGCTCGGGCGTCGTCTACGACGGCGGCGGCCACATCGTCACCAACGCGCACGTCGTCGCCGGGGCCGAGGAGATCGAGGTGACCTCCGCCAGCGGCGGCGCGCCCCTGAAGGCGGACCTCGTCGGCGCCTTCGCCGCCGACGACCTGGCCGTGGTCAAGGTCCCGGGCGGCAAGCTGCGCCCCGCCGCGTTCGACGACTCCAGCAAGGCGCGCGTCGGGCAGATCGTGCTGGCGATGGGCAACCCGCTGGGCCTGTCCGGCAGCGTCACCAGCGGGATCGTGTCCGCGCTCAACCGCACCGTGTCGACGCGCGAGCAGGGCGCGTTCCCGGGCTCGACGATCGCCGAGGCCATCCAGACCAGCGCCCCCATCAACCCCGGCAACAGCGGCGGCGCCCTGGTCACCCTGTCCGGCAAGGTGATCGGCGTCCCCACCGCCGCCGCCTCCGACCCGGGCATGGGCGGCGCCGCCGTCGGCATCGGCTTCGCGACGCCGAGCAACACGGTCAGGCGCATCGTCCCGCAGCTCATCGAGAACGGGAAGGTCACCCAGTCCGGCCGGGCCGCGCTCGGCGTGGTGGTACGGACGATCATCGACCCGCAGAGCGGCCGGGAGTCCGCCGTCGCCGTGGCCGAGGTCACCCGCGGCGGCGGCGCCGCCAAGGCCGGGATCCGGGAGGGCGACCTGATCCTGTCGGTGAACGGCACGGCCACGCCCAGCCAGACCGTCCTGTCCACGGTGCTCGCGGGACTCAAGCCCGGCGACACCGTGAAGGTCCAGGTCCAGCGCCCGGACGGCGCCAAGAAGCAGGTGGACGTGACCCTGGGGGAGCTTCCGGACGCCGGCTGAGGTCCCGCGGATTCATCCGGGAATCCAGGGGTAGGCGGCCCGGAGACTCCGTACCCGAATCACGAGGAGGACCCGTGGGCACGCAGGAGACCGGTCAGGTGACCGGAACCAAGGACAAGGACTACAACATCATCTGGTTCGTGGAGGCCTGCCTGAGCAACACGCTCCGGCTGGAGACCTACATCAAGGACGCCGAGCGCGAGGGCGACACCGAGCTGGCCGAGTTCTTCCGCAAGGCGCAGGGCGAGAGCCACAAGGGCGCCGAGCAGGGCAAGCAGCTCCTGAGGAAGCGCCTCGGCTGACCGCTCCGCACGGACGGGCGGTCAGAACGGATAGGTGGGGGCCTGGCCGCGCATGGTGATCCAGCGGGTCTCGGTGAACGCCTCGACGTTCGCCGCGGCACCGCCGAACCGGGAGCCCGTCCCGGACGCGCCGACGCCGCCGAACGGCGAGTTGGCCTCGTCGTTGACGGTCTGGTCGTTGATGTGGACGATCCCGGTCGGGATCCGCCGCGCCAGCGCCAGGCCCTTCATCGCGTCGCGGGTGACGATGCCCAGCGACAGCCCGTACTCGCTGGCCAGCGCCAGCTCCGCGGCCTCGTCGGCGTCGCCGAACCGGGCCACCGGCGCGACCGGCCCGAAGATCTCCTGGGCGAACGCCGGGGTCCGCGGCGTCACCTCCGCCAGCACGGTCGGGGAGTAGAAGAGGCCCTCGAAGCCGCCGCCGGCCGCGAGCGTCGCGCCCTGGCGGGTGCTGTCCTGGACGATCGCGTGGATCTTGTCGCGCTGGCCGGCGTCGATCACCGGGCCGAGCGCGACCTCCGCGGTGGCCGGGTCGCCGACCGGCAGCTTGCCCGCCTTCGCCGCCAGCCGTTCCACGAACTCGTCGTACAGCCGCCGGTGGACGAGATGGCGCCCGGTCGTCATGCAGATCTGCCCCTGGTGGAAGAAGCTGCCCCAGGCGGCGAGGTTGACCGCGGCGTCCAGGTCGGCGTCGTCCAGCACGATCAGCGCCGAGTTGCCGCCCAGCTCCAGGTGCGCCCGCTTGAGGTGGCGCCCGGCCAGCTCGCCCACCTTGCGGCCGGCCTCGGTCGACCCGGTGAACGAGATCACCCGGACCAGCGGGTGCGTCACCAGCGCCGCGCCGGCGTCGGCCCCGCCGGGTAGCACCTGCAGCACGCCCGGCGGCAGTCCCGCCTCCTCGAAGACGCGGGCGAGCACCGCGCCGCCGGTGACGGCGGTGCGCGGGTCCGGCTTGAGGATCACCGCGTTGCCCAGCGCCAGCGCGGGCGCCACCGACCGGATCGCCAGGATGATCGGGACGTTGAACGGCGCGATCACCCCCACCACCCCGGCCGGGACCCGGGTGGCCATCGACAGCCGCGGCTCCTCGCTGGGCAGCAGCTCCCCGTACGGGCGGCCGGGCAGCGCCGCGGCCTCGTGGCACTCCTGCTCGGCGACGTGCAGCGCGAACCCCGCCATGCCGGGGACGGCCCCGACCTCGCGGACGTTCCACCAGGAGATCTCCTCGGCGTGCTCGCTCCACAGCCGGGCGGCGCGGCGCAGCACCGCGGCCCGCTCCGGATGCGGCCGGGCCGCCCAGTCGCGCTGCGCGGCGGCGGCGCTCTCGGCCGCCCGCGCCACGTCGCCCGCGTCGGCGGCGCCGATCCGGCCGAGCGAGCCGCCGGTCGCGGGCTCGACCACCTCGATGCCGCCACCGGAACCCGGCCGCCACGTGCCGCCGATGAAGATCCGGTCCGTCCACTGCGTCGCGTCGAGGAACACCTCTGAGTCCTTTCCCTCGCCGGGGTGCGCCGAATGTAGAGTGCCCCCGGGCGGCGGATCAACGCGGCGTTCGAGCCACTCGAACACTATTTCCGCCGGTCGGGGTCAGGCCGGGTCCCGCCGGTGGCCGAGCCGGGCGGAGATCTCCCCGGCGGTACGCCGCAGCGGCCCCTCGATCCGGCCCGTCAGCGTGTCGGCCGAGGTCGTCCAGGTGGTCAGATGCACCGCCACGTTGATCGCCGCGACCACCGTCCCGGACCGGTCGCGCACCGGCGCGGCGATCGACCGCAGCCCCGGCGCGAGCTCCTCGTCGTTGACCGCGATCCCGGCCGCCCGCACCCCGGCCAGGGCGCTGATCAGCCGCTCCCGGCCGGTGATGGTGTTCGGCCCGCGCCGCGCAAGGGTGGTGCGGTCCAGCAGGCGGCGCAGCGCGGCGGGCTCCCGGTGGGCCAGCAGCATCTTGCCCATCGAGGTGCAGTACGCCGGCAGCCGCGATCCGACGTGCAGGTTCAGGTCCACCCCGAGCCCGCCTGGCCGGCGGCTGCGGCGCCGCTCGACGTACACGATGTCGGGCCCGTCCAGCACGGCCATGCTCGCCGCGTACCCGGTCTCGTCCGCCAGCGCCTGCAGGGGCTCGGCCGCCACCCGCGTCATCTCCATCGAGCTCAGCGCCGCGAAGCCGAGATCGATCACCCGCGGGCCCAGCGAGTACTTGCGGGTGCCGGGATCCTGCCGGACGAACCCGAGCCTGGCCAGCGTCGACACGTACCGGTGGGTGGTGCTGCGGGTGAGGCCGACCGCGCGGGAGATGTCGGCGATGCCCAGCACCGGCCCGGTCTCGCTGAACGCCGACAGCACCGCGAGCCCACGTTCCAGCGACTGGGAGTAGGCCGGGGGTGTAGGGGGACTGCTCATGGCCCACCGTAACAACGCCGTCCCGGATACTCGAACCCTGGACGGACCGGGTGTGGTGGCTCCCACCGCTTCCCTCGGCACGGGCCCCGCTTCGCCGCGAACACGCAGGCGATGGGCGGGGCCGGGCTATGGAATCCCGAATGAAGTTCTAGTAAGAAAGGGGAAAATCGATAATGTCCGTCGTGAGCCGCGCCGCATCGGTGCGCAGTGAACGGCGGCCAAGCCCGAGGGGGCGCCAGTGCAGATTCGAGCGGGGATCCTGTGGGAACCTCACAGCGACTGGAGCATCGAGGACATCGAGCTCGACGATCCCAAGGCGGGCGAGGTCAAGATCAAGCTTGCGGCGTCCGGCCTGTGCCACTCCGACGAGCACATGGTCACCGGGGACATGGTCCTCGATCCCGAGACCGCCGCGCTGCTGGGACTGGAGCAGTTCCCGGTCATCGGCGGGCACGAGGGCGCCGGGGAGGTGGTCGAGGTCGGCCCCGGCGTCACGACCCTGCAGGAGGGCGACCATGTCGTCCTGTCGTTCATCCCGGCCTGCGGGCGCTGCCCGTCCTGCGCCCGGGGCCGCCAGCACATCTGCGACCTGGGCGCGGTGCTGCTGGCCGGCCGCCAGATCGGCGACTTCACCTCGCGGCACCATTCCAAGAGCGGCAAGGATCTCGGGATCATGTGCTGCACCGGGACGTTCGAGCCGTACACGGTCGTCAACGAGGCGACCTGCGTGAAGATCGACGACTGGATCCCGCTCGACAAGGCCGCCCTCGTCGGCTGCGGCGTGACGACCGGCTGGGGCTCGGCCGTCAACGTCGCCGACGTCCAGCCCGGCGAGACCGTCGTGGTGATCGGCATCGGCGGCATCGGCATGAACGCCGTCCAGGGCGCGGCGATGGCCGGCGCGCGGCACGTGATCGCGGTCGACCCGGTCGAGTGGAAGCGGCAGAAGGCCGAGGAGACCTTCGGCGCCACCCACACCGCCGCGTCGATCGAGGAGGCGGCGGCCAAGGTCGGCGAGCTCACCTGGGGCGCCAACGCCGACAAGGCCATCCTCACCACCGGCGTCGCCACCGGCGACCTGATCGGCCCGATGATGGGGATGGTCGCCAAGGGCGGCCGCGCCGTCGTCACCGCGGTCGCGCCGATGCTCCAAGAGGACGTCAAGCTCAACCTGTTCGACCTGGCGATGCAGCGCAAGGAACTGGTCGGCTGCATCTTCGGCAACGCCAACCCGCGCCGCGACATCCCGCGCCTGCTGCGCCTCTACGAGGAGGGCAGGCTCAAGCTGGACGAGCTGGTGACCAACACCTACACCCTGGAGGAGCTGAACAAGGGCTACCAGGACATGCGCGACGGCAAGAACATCCGCGGCATGATCAAGTACTGACGCGGTGCCGGAGGCCGGGGCGGGCGGACCCGCCCCGGCCTTCGCATGGGCGCGGGCGGAGATCCTTTAGCAGCAGAACCGTTAACGATCAAGGCATTGACCTTTCGGTCACCACGATTCACTCTGGGCTCAGCCGACCGGCCGGCGGTTCCCGTCCCTCTCTCCCCATCTCTCTTCATCCCCTCCTTCCCGTGTTCCCGTGCCACCCCCCGCACCCACTGGAGACCGGATGCTGCCGCGGCGCACCGCCCGCGTGCTGGCCGCCGTACTGACCTCCGCCGCCCTCGTCGCCGCGCCCATGCGCTCCGACGCGCTCGGCGCCGGCGGTACGGTCACGCGCACAGCCCAGGGCAAGACGATCCCCGCCCCCACGAACTACTTCGGCTTCGCGATGGGAACGACCGGCCGGCTGGCCGGGTTCGACAAGATCAAGCAGTACTTCCGGCTGGTCGCCGACCGGTCCGACCGGGTCGAGTACCAGGTCGTGGACAAGACGACGCTCGGCAACGACTACCCGGCGATGTTCATCAGCGACCCGCGGAACCTGCGCGATCTCCGGCAGATCGTCCGCGACAACCAGCGGCTCGCCGAGCCGGGCGTCTCCGAGCAGGAGGCGCGGCGGCTGTCGGAGCGCAGCAAACCCGTCTACCTCATCGAAGGCACTCTGCACTCGACCGAGGTCGGCAACACGCAGGCGCTCGTGGACATCGTGCACCGGCTCGCGACCGAGCGGTCGGAGTACACCGACACCGTCCTGAAGAACGCGGTGCTGCTGGTGCTCCCGTCGGGCAACCCGGACGGCCAGCACCTCGTGGTCGACCACTTCAACAAGACCGCCGGGACCCCGTACAACCGGGTCTATCCGGACCTGTACCACAAGTACGTCGGGCACGATAACAACCGCGACTGGTTCATGTTCACGCAGCGCGAGACGCGGACGCGGGTGCGGCTGGAGCAGACGTACCGGCCGGTCGCCGGGCACTACATGCACCAGGCCGGCACCGGCGGGCCGCGGCTGTGGACGCCCCCGTACGACGAGCCGCTCGGCAACGGCGTCGACCCGATCACCATCCAGTCGGCCAACACCCAGGGCCAGGTCGCCGCCCGCGCCCTCACCGCCGAGAACAAGAAGGGCGTCGGCTCCGACGACGCCTACGGCATCTTCTGGAACGCCGACGTCATGGGCTTCTCGACGTTCCTGGGCACCTCGCTGTTCCTCACCGAGATCGCCTCCGCGAAGGACCTGGCGTACCCGTACACCAGCGCCGACGGCAAACCGCTCGGCTCGCAGAACAAGACGATCCGGATGCTCCAGCCGTACGACAAGAACACGTGGACGCTGGAGCAGATCGTCGCCTACGCCAAGACGGCCGCGTACGCGGGCATCGAGAACATCGCCAAGAACCCCGAGTCGTGGCTGTACAACAACCTCTACCAGGTGACACGCAACGGCAGCCGGCTGCCTGACGTGGAACCGGGGACGCCCGAGGCGTACGTGATCCCGGCCGGGCAGCGTGACCCCTACGCTGTGTACGAGCTGCTCAAGATCTTCGAGTTCGGCCGGGTGGAGATCGACCAGGCGCGGACGGCGTTCACGGCGAACGGCAAGAGCTACCCCGCCGGGTCGTACGTGCTCCGCACCCGCCAGCCGCTGGGCCGCTGGATCCACCAGCTCCTGCAGAAGGACGTCTACCCGGAGAAGGCGGCGCGCAAGTGCGCGGACTGCCCGCTGATCATGCCGTACAGCGAGACGACCGACAACGCGGCGCTGCTGCTGGGCGTCACCGCGGTACCGGTCGAGAAGGCCGTCACCGCGTCCCTCCAGCGCGTGCGGCGGGTCGCGCCGCAGCCGGTGCGGATGCCGGCCGAGCCGCGCGGGGCGTACCTGGTCGCGCCCGAGTCGTACGGTGTCGCGCACGTGCTGGCGGGGCTGCAGAAGGCCGGCGTGCCGGTCTTCCGCTCCGATGAGGAGTTCGAGGCCGCGGGCCGGACGTTCGCGCCCGGCACGGTGGTCGTCCCGCCGTCGCCCGCCGCGCGGCAGGAGCTCCAGCGGGTCTCGGCCGCGACCGGCATCCCGGTGTACGGCTCGGACGAGCTGCCCGAGGTGGGCGCGTTCCGTCTGAAGCCGGGCACCCGCGTCGGCCTGATCCGGGGCGCGAACAACATGCCCGGCGGCTGGATGACCTGGATGCTCGACCAGTACGGCGTGAACTACAAGGTCGTCGGCGCCGACGACTACGCCGACCTGGCCGGCCGCTACGACACGATCGTCCTCGCCGACGGCGTCTCCAGGAACACCATCGTCAACGGCCTGGACCCGGCCAAGAACCCGCCCGAGTTCGCCTGGGCGCGCGGCGTCGGGGAGAAGGGCTGGGACGCGCTGGGCGACTTCGTCTCCGGCGGCGGCAACCTCGTCGCCGTCGGCAGCGGCTCGGAGACCGCGCGGCAGCTGCTCGACCTGCCGGTGGAGAACGCGGTGCCGTCCGACACGTCGAAGTTCAACGCCCCCGGAGCCCTGCTGCGCGCGAACTACAAGCCGGACGTCCCGGCGGCGTGGGGCATGCCCGGGGAGTGGCCGGTCTGGTTCAACCGGGACGCCGCGTACCGGATCACGGGCGAGGCCACCGCGGCTTCCACGTACCCCGGTGATGGCGATCTGCTGGCCAGCGGGTACGCGCACGGTACCGGCGCGCTGCACGGGCTGGCCAACGTGGTGTCCTTCGAGGTCGGCAAGGGCAGCGCCACCATCGCGGGCAGCGAGATCACGTTCCGGTCCTGGCCCCGGGCGACCTGGCCCATCGTGATCAACTCCATCTACCACGGCCCGTCCGAGAAGGCCCGCCCCGCCGCCCGCTGACCTCCACCGGGCTCGACCCGCGGACCCCGGTCACCGCGCGCGGTGACCGGGGTCTTCCACCGGCGCGTCCAATGCCGGTGGCAAGGGGCGGCGTACGTTCCCCCAAGGCACCCCCAAAACGCGTCCCGTACCTGTTTGTGGCCCATATCCGGATGGGGAGCATCCGGTCGATCGCACCACAGCGGAAGGTACGCCCTATGACGTCGAAGATGGCCCACGAACCCGGCCCCGCCACCTCGGCGCACCGGCAGGCGCGCACATCGAGCTGGCTGACGTTCGCCGGCACGCTGGCCCTGGTGATCGGCGCGTTCAACTTCATCGACGGCCTGGTGGCGCTGTTCAACGACGACTACTACCTGGTGGGTTCGAACGAGATCCTGGTCTTCGACTTCACCGCCTGGGGCTGGATCTGGCTGATCGTCGGGCTGGTGCAGCTCGCCGTCGGCGCCGGCATCCTGGCCGGCCAGACCTGGGCCCGCGCGACCGGCGTCGTGCTCGCCGTGCTGGCCGCGATCGGGCACCTGGCGTTCCTGCAGGCCTTCCCGGTCTGGTCGGTGCTGACCATCGCCATGTGCGTGCTGCTCATCTACGCGCTCACCGCCCCGCCGGCCGGCACGACCGCCCGCTGAGGCCCAGCCCGCTGAAGCCCGGCCCGCTGACCGCCGCGCCCGGTCAGCGGGCCACGGCCGCCCGGTAGTCCTCGTCGCTGCCGAGCAGGTTGCGGTGCGTGTCCTCGGTGGTGATGACGCCGCCGTCCAGGACGAGGACCCGGTCGGCGGCGTCCAGCAGCGCCGGGCTGCTCGTGATCACGATGGTGGTGCGGCCGCGCCGGAGTCCGGCGATGTTGCGCGCGATGAGCTGCTCGGTCACCGCGTCGACGGCGGTCGTCGGGTCGTGCAGGACGAGGATCTCGGCGTCGGCGGCGAGGGCGCGGGCCAGCGACAGCCGCTGGCGCTGGCCGCCGGAGAGGTTCGCGCCGCGGTCGCGGACGCCGTGGTCGAGCCCCTCGGGATGGAGGGCGACGACGTCGGTGAGCATGGACGCCTCGACGGCCGCGGCGATGTCCCGGCCGGTGCCCGCCGGGTCGATGTTCGCGCGCAGCGTGCCCGCGAAGATCTCCCCGTCGTACGGGTTCACCAGTATGTGCTCGCGGAGCGCCTCGACCGACAGGTCCGCGATCTCCTGCCCGCCGACCCGCACCGTCCCCCCGTACGCGCCGGGCGGGACGCCGCCGGCCAGGACCGACGCGAGATCGGCCGCCGCGCGCGGCTGGTACGCGGTGATCGCCGTGAACTCGCCGGCGGGCACCTCGAAGCTCAGCCCGCGCAGGGACCCGTACCGGACGCGGTCGACCTCGACGCCGCCGCCCGCGTCCGGGCGCCGCGTCCCCGGCGCCAGCACGGGCGGCGCGGCCAGCACCAGCGCCATCCGCTCGGCCGACGCGCGCGCGGTCATCACGTACTTCGGCATCTCCGAGAACAGCTTGAGCGGCTCCATGATGAACTGCGCCAGGCCCACGGCCATGACGAGCTCGCCGATGGTGATCCGCCCCTGGAACGCGAGCCGGCCGGCCGCCAGCGTCACGGCGGCGGCGAGGACCGCGTTGAGGGCGAGCGCCGTGCCGGCGTACGTCCCGTTCACCCGGGCGACGGTGACCGCCTGGCGCCTGGCCTCCGTGCTGACCTCCCGGTACGACCGGAACGCGGCGTGGTTGCCGCCGAACCCGTGCAGCGGGCGCAGCCCGATGATCAGATCGGCGACCTTGGCGCCCGCCCGCGCCACCCGTGACTGCTGCTCGCGGGTGCTGGCGCCGATCCGCCGCGACATCACGCTGAGGACCGTCAGGATCGCGGCCGTCCCCACGATCACCAGCAGGCCGAGCCGGACGTCGGCCAGGCCCAGCGCGACCGCCGCGACCACCACCGCGACCAGCGAGCTGACCAGCAGCGGCACCACCTCGATGATGTCGGCGGTCTGGTCGGCGTCCTCGGTGGCGATGGTCAGCACCTCGCCGGACTTCAGGTCGACGTCCCTGGCCACCGGCTGGAGCCCGCACGCCGCGACCCGCACCCGCCAGCGGTGGGCCTCGGTCGTGTTCGCCTTCTGCAGGATGCGCATCCCGAACCGCCACGAGAACGACACGGTCGTGATGATGACGGCGAGCGCGGCGATCGACAGGCCGAGCGCGCCGAGCCCGCGGTCCCGCATCGTGTGCTCGACGATCAGGCCGAGCGCGATGGGGAAGGCGGTCTCGCCCGCCTGGTACATGCCCATGAGGACCGTGCCCCAGGTCATGGCGCCGAGGTTGCGCCGCAGCGCGGTCCGGAGGATCTCGGACCCCGTGCGGGGCCCCTGCACGTCGGGAGTCGTCATCGGCTTCCCTCGCGCCAGGCGTGCCAGAGCCGGGCGTACCGGCCGCCCAGCGCGACCAGTTCCTCGTGGGTCCCGTGCTCCACCACGCGTCCCGCGTCCAGCACGGCGATCCGGTCGGCCGCCATCGCCTGGCTGAGCCGGTGCGCCACGAGCAGCGTGGTACGGCCCCGGCACGCCTCCAGCACGGCCCGGTCCAGCTCGGCGGCGCCCTGGCTGCCGGCCTCGGCGGTCGCCTCGTCCAGCACCACCACGGGCGACCTGGCCAGGATGAGCCGGGCCAGCGCGATCTGGGCGATCTTGGTGCCGTCCAGGCGCTCGCCGCCCTCGCCGACCGGGGTGTCCAGCCCGCCGGGCAGCGCGCCGGCCCACCGGTCGGCACCCGCCGTGCGCAGGGCGTCCATCAGCTCGGCGCCGGTCGCCTCCGGCGCGGCCAGCCGCAGGTCGTCGGCGAGCGTGCCGGAGAACACGTGCGTCTCCTGCGTCAGGATGCTCACCAGGGTCCGCGTCGCGGCCTCGTCCAAGTCGGCGAGGTCTATCGTCCCGACGCGCACCGAGCCGGCCTGCGGTGTTCCGATGCCCGCGACCAGGGCGGCCAGGGTCGTCTTGCCCGCGCCCGTCGCCCCCACCAGCGCGAGCGAACCGCCGGCCGGGATCGACAGGTTCACGTCCCGCAGGACCGGCGCGCCGGTGCCCGGATAGGCGAACGTCAGCCCCTCGACCGTCACCGGGTACGCCGCCGCCTCCGCCGGCGCGGCGGCCGGGTCGCCCACCAGCCGGTCCTCGGCGTCCTCTCCCAGCACCCCGACCAGCCGGGTGAGGCTCGCGCCCGACTTCTGCGCCTCGTCGAAGGTGAACATGATGGAGCCGAGCGGGTTGAACAGCCGGTGGAACAGCAGCGGCGCCGCCGACACCTCGCCGAGGCTGGCGGCGTCCGCCTCCAGCAGGGCGTACCCCACCACGATGATGAGGACCAGCCCGATGAACTCGGCGCGGTTCTCCCTGCCGACGAACCGGCCGAAGAAGCGGAACACCTCGATGCCGAGGTCGCGCACCCGCCACGACTCGCGGGTGACCTGCTCGCGGAAGGCGCCCTCCAGCCGGTACGCGCGGACCGTGTCGATCCCGTTCAGGCCGCTGATCAGCGCCTGCGCGCGGTCCGCCTGGGCCGCCCGCTGCCGCCGGTAGAGCGGTGCGGACCGGGGGAGGTACCAGCGCAGGGCCAGCGCGTACGCGGGCAGCGCGCCGGCGCCCGCCAGGCCGAGCCGCCAGTCCAGGCCGAACATGCCGGCGGTGGCGATGGCGACGAGCACGCCCGCCGAGAAGACCGTCGGGACGGCCGTCCGGATGCCCTTGGACAGCACCGCCACGTCGTCGCCGACCCTGGAGAGCACGTCCCCGCGGCCGACCTGCTCGACGCGCGCGCTCGGCATGCCCAGCACCGCCCGGACGGCCCCTTCCCGCAGCCGCGCGAGCAGGTCCGCGCCCAGCCGCCCGATCAGGTACGTCGACGCGGCGGTGGCCGCCGCGCCGAGGAGTGCGGCGGCCACCAGCAGGGCGCCGATCGTGACCAGGATCGACGGGGACTCGTCCGCGACGACCCCGTCGACCACCCGGCCGAGCAGCAGTACCGGGAGTACCTGGAGCGCCGCCCCGGCCACCGTGGTGAGTACGGCGGCGGCCGCGGGCCACGGCGTCCGGCGGCAGTGCGCCGCCACCCACCGGGCGGCCTCGCGGCCGGTTGCCGTGCGCAGTGCCGCCGGAGCGGCGCTCGTGTCGGTACCGCTCACTTCCAACCGTTCACATCCAGCCGTTCGACATTCAGCCGACCGACTTGACCATCTCGTCGATCGCGTACGGCAGGGACAGCAGGGTGCCCTGGGACATGGCCGCACCGACCGCCGGGCCCTCGCTGTCGAGCAGGTACGACACCTTCCCGTCCTTGACCGCGGGCAGGTTGGCGAACAGTTCGAACTTCTTCAGCGCCGCCTGGTCCGCCTGGTCGTTGATGACGAAGATGCGGTCGACGTCGATGAGGTCGATGCGCTCGGGGGACAGCACGGTGAAGAACTTACCGCCCGCGATCTTGTCGATCTCGGTGGCCCCCTTGAAGCCGAGGCCCGTGATCAGCCGGCCGCGCACGTCGGTGGTGGTGAACGGCGCGACCGAGTCCTTGTACCAGGACAGCGCGACGGCGGTCTGGTTCGCGAACTCCGGGTGCTCCTTGCGGGCGGCGTCGAGCTTGCCCTGGATGTCCTGCACCATCTTCTTGCCCTCGGCCTCCTTGCCGAGCGCCTTGGCGATGTGCACCGCGTTGTCCTGCCAGGCCGCGCTGAACGGCTCCTTCTCGGCCTTGGTGCGGCCCACCGTCGGCGCGATCTTGGAGAGCTTGTCGTAGGCGGCCTTGTCGATCTCGGAGTAGACCGCGATGATCAGGTCCGGCCGGAGCGCGGCGATCTTCTCGAAGTTGGGGCCGGTGTCGCCGTTGCTCATGACGACCTCGGGGCGGGCGTCGCCCCACTTGTCCTTCACCCAGGGCCACTGGGTGTTGATGTCGGGGGTCTTGCCCGGCGGGTTCGGGTACTGGTCGACCATGCCGACCGGCTTGGTGCCGAGCGCCAGGATGGCCTGGTCGTCGGTGTAGCCGACGGAGACGACCCGCTGGGGGGCCTTGGTGATCTCCGTGGAGCCGAACGCGTGCTCCACGGTGACCGGGAAGGTGCCCCCGGCGGCCGCCGGGGCGCCGCCGCCCGGCTCGTCCGCCGAGTCGGAACCGCATCCCGTCAGGAGGGCGATACCGAGGGTCGCGGCGGACAGCAGCGCCGCCATTCGCCGCCAGGACTTCGCCTGTGTCGTTCGTTCGAGGGGCATTCGAAATCCCTTGCTTCCGCGCTGTATCCGCTGCAACCCGTGTCAGTGCAGGCAAACCTGTGACAGTGATAATAAGGTTAGCCTTGCCTAAGTTTGATCACATTTCGGCGGCTTTTCCGCCGGTCGGCGGGCCGGGCGGGTGCAGTCGGGCCTGGCGGCCTGGCGGCTTGGCGGGCTACTCGGGCTGGACGTGGGCGCGGCCGATCGGCACGATGAGCGGCCGGTCGCCCACCGGGTCGTCGATCACCTGGGCGCGCAGCCCGAACGCCTCCCGCAGCAGCTCGGCGGTGACCACGTCGCGCGGGTGCCCCTGCGCCAGGATCGCCCCCTCCCGCATCACGATCAGGTTGTCGCTGTAGCGGATGGCCAGGTTGAGGTCGTGCAGCACCATGACGATGGTGCGTCCCGCCTCGTGCAGATCGTCCACCAGGTCGAGCACGTCGATGGCGTGCGCGAGGTCGAGGTAGGTGGTCGGCTCGTCCAGCAGCAGGAGGTCGGTGCCCTGGGCGAGGGTCATCGAGATCCAGACGCGCTGGCGCTGCCCGCCCGACAGCGCGTCGACCGGGCGGGTGGCCAGGTCGGACACGCCCGTCATGGCCAGCGCGCGTTCCACGACGCCGGCGTCGTCGGACGACCACTGCCGCAGCCAGCTCTGGTGCGGGTGGCGGCCCCTGGCGACCAGGTCGGCCACCGTCAGCCCGTCCGGCGCGACCGGTGCCTGCGGCAGCAGCCCGAGCTTCTTCGCCACGTCCCGGGTCTTGAGCCGGCCGATGTCCTCGCCGTCCAGGACGACCGTCCCGCTCGCCGGCCTGAGCAGCCGCGACAGGGTCCGCAGCAGGGTCGACTTCCCGCAGCCGTTGGGGCCGATGATCGTGGTGATCACCCCCGGCGGGATCGCCACGTCCAGGTCGTCGATGACCATCCGGCCGCCGTACCCGACGGTGACGCCCCTGGCCGCCAGCCGTACGGCGGAATCGGCTCCGGACTCGGTCCCGGTGATGTGCTGAGCGGCCACAAGATCCACTGTACTTAGCCTCGCCTAACTTTCACATCGCTCGCCGGAGGTTCGCCCGCACCAGCAGGTAGACGAGGAACGGCCCGCCGATCGCCGCGGTGACCACGCCGACCGGGAGCGCGACCGGCAGCGCCGTGCGCGCCACCAGGTCCGCGCCGTTCAGCAGCAGCGCGCCCACCAGCCCGGAGACCACCAGCGGCGGCGTCGGGTGCCTCGCCAGCCGCATCGCCACCTGCGGCGCCACCAGCGCGACGAACGGGACCGGCCCCGCCGCGCTCACCGCCACCCCGGCCAGCAGCACCGCGCACAGCAGCATCACCGCCCGCACCGACGAGTAGCGGACGCCCAGCCCGGCGGCGATGTCGTCACCGAAGTGCAGCGGCCTGAACTGGAACGCGGCGGCGGCCACGACGACCAGGAGGACGAGCGCGCACCAGACCGCCATCCGGACCTCGGCCCACGAGCGGCCGTCCAGCGACCCGACCAGCCACGCCTGGGCGCGGGCCACGTCCTTGATGTCGGCGGTGACGAGCAGCCAGGTCGTGACGGCCTCCATCAGCGCGCTCACCGAGACGCCGATGAGGATCAGCCGGAAGCCGTCGACCCCGCGCCGCCACGCCAGGAAGTACACCAGCATCCCGGTGCCGAGGCCGCCCGCGAACGCCGCCACGGACAGGCCCACGGTGCCGGCGACGGCCGCGGCGGCCCCGCCCGACACCGTCACCAGGAACACCGCGACCGCGCCCGAGCCCGCGGTGATCCCCAGGACGTCCGGGCTGGCCAGCGGATTGCGCGCGATGGACTGCGTGATCGCCCCGGACACGCCCAGCGCGATCCCCACGACCAGCCCGGCCAGCGCGCGCGGCATCCGCAGGTCCATGATCACGAACTGGTCGACGCGCTCGCCCCGGCCGGCGATCGTGGCGATCACGCGGGGCAGCGCGATGGAGAAGTCGCCGACGCCGATGGACAGGCAGAACACCAGGAACGCCGCCGCCGCCAGCAGCACCGTCACGGCGACGAGCCAGGGCCGCCACACGAACGACATCCCGCCGAGCCGCACGCCCGGCGCCACCGGCCGCTTCACGTCCGTCCCGTTCATGCGTTCCTGAACTTCCCGCGCCACACCAGGACCGCGAAGAACGGGGCGCCGAGGAGCGCGACGACGACCCCCGTGTCCAGCTCGCCGGGCCGCACGACCACGCGCCCCACGATGTCGCAGACCAGCAGTACGGCCGCGCCGAGCAGGCCCGCGTACGGCACCAGCCAGCGGTAGTCCGGCCCGGTCAGGTACCGGGCGACGTGGGCCACCATGAGCCCGAGGAACGCGATCGGGCCGCACGCGGCCGTCGCCGCGCCCGCCAGCAGCGTGATGGCGACGATGCCGACCGTCCGGCTCCGCGCGGTGTTCACGCCCAGGCCGCGCGCCACGTCGTCCCCCAGGTTGAGCAGGTTGAGGGCGGGCAGCGTGGCCAGCGCCAGGACCAGCCCGGCCGCGATGAACGCGGACACCGGCCAGATGACACCGAACCCGACGCCCGCCACGGAGCCCGCGTTCCAGAACCGCAGCGCGTTCAGCGACGTCTGGTCCGTGAGCGCGACGGCCGTCGTCATCGCCGCCAGGAACACCGCGATGCCCTGCCCCGCCAGCGCGAGCGTCAGCGGGTTGCCCGCGCCCCGCCCGATGCTCGACAGCCCGAACACCACGGCCCCGGCCGCCGCCGCCCCCAGGAACGCGAACCAGACGTACTGGAACGGGTCGGTGAGCCCGAACACCGAGATCGTCGTCACCACCGCGAACGAGGCCCCGGCGTTCACTCCCAGCAGTCCCGTGTCGGCGATCGGGTTGCGCGTGCAGCCCTGGATCAGCGCGCCGCCGACCCCGAGGGCGATGCCTGCCACGATCGCGAGCACGGTACGGGGCAGCCGCACGGTCCGCACGATGAGCCTGATCTCGGTGAGCCGCTGGTCGGAGTCCGCCGCCGCGAACAGCCCGCGCCAGACCTCACCCGGGCTCAACGCCCGCGCGCCGACGGCCAGCGACGCCGCTCCCGCGACGAGCAGGACCGCCACCAGCACGCCCACTCCCATGACGAGCCGCCGGCGGGCCGCCGCGACCCCGGCCGGGGGCCGCTCCGCCACGATCGCGCTCATCCACGCCCGACAAGTCCGGCCGGCACCGTTTCCTCCAAGATCGCCCGCGAATGAGGGGAGCCTAACCTAATTCGCCACCGGCGATCCGCGCGGGCCGTACCGGGGTTCAGCCGGTCAGCTTGTCCAGGCGTTCCAGCGGCGTGTCGCGGAGCTTCTGCAGGCACATGACCGGCAGCAGCGCCTCCTTGGCCTCGATGACGTGCGTCGAGGTGGACGGGCATTCCCGCCGTGTCTGGACACGTGCGGCGATCTTGGCGATCGCGGCCTCGGTGCCGCAGTCCGCCTTCTTCAGGCCGGCGAACGCGAACGAGGGATCCTGGATGCAGTCGCCCGCGCCGAGGACGCCGCCGCCCCGGCCGAGGCACAGCACCGGCTTGGAGATCGAGCCGCCGCCGAACGACCGCAGCCGCATGGTCTCCAGCGTCTGCGGGGACGGGCACTCGTTCTCCGCGGCGACGCGGGCGATCACCTTGCCGTACCAGTCGGACGCGGAGCAGGGCTTCTCGCCGCCGAACCCGAAGCGCGCGCTGCTCACGCAGTCGCCCTTGGCGATCCACGCACCGCCGGCGCCGGGGTCGCCGGGGTGCGGGCCCTTGAGGTTCCGCACGCAGGCCTCCCAGTAGCGCTCGTCATCGGAGCCGATGCTGACCCGCGCGGCCCCGTCGGTCCCCTCGGGGCAGTCGGGCTCGGAGACGCGGCCCTGGTAGGCGGTCCGCTTGCCCTCGCGGGTCACCTTGACGACCTTGCCCTTGGCCTCGGGGGCGTCGCAGTCCACCCGCACGGTGTTCGGAACGGTGCTCTGCTTGGTACCGGACTCGAAGCGCGTCCCCACGCACTGCTCGGCCGCGACGGGACCGCTGGGCGAGGACGAGCGCTGGACCACCACGAACGCCACCAGCCCGAGCAGCAGCAGTGCGCCCCCACCGGCGGCGATCAGCGCGATCAGCGCCGGCCGCTTGCCGCGCGGGGGCGGCCCCTGGGGCGGCATGGTCGGCGCCCCCATCGGGGACCCGCCCGGCGGAACGGTCGGAGGCCCGTACGGCTGTCCCGGCTGCCCGTGCTGCCCCTGTTGTCCAGGCGGACCCGGAACCTGGCCGTGCATGGCGGTACCCCCGAAATGTTGACGACCTTGGAATCGATCACGAAAGATACCGTTCGCGGTTCCCCGCCGTCCCGGGATCCGCCGCAGCCGCACCCAGGGCACCGCCCGTCGCCATTCGGGACTCCTGTCCCTGTCGTCCTGAGAGCGCGCGGTCGCATGCTTCCCCCGGTTAGGGGGAGCGATGAGACGTACTTTCACAGCCATCGCGGTAGGGGCCGTCCTGCTCATTTCCGGCGCCGGATGCGGGCCGGCGGCAACGCCCACGGCGGCGGGATCGGGGAGTGCGGAGCCTTCGGCATCGAGCACGCCGTCACCCACACCGGCGAACGAGGAACGTACCGTCACCGAGACCGAGGTGATCCCGTACAAGACCAGGAGAGTGAACGACCCCACCCTGGCCAGGGGCGAGACCAAGGTGAGGATTCGCGGCGTCAAGGGTGTCAGGACCCTCACCTACAAGGTCACCGTCACCGACGGTGTGGAGACCGGCAGGAAGCTGGTGCGGAAGGCGGTCACCAGGGCGCCGGTCACCCGGATCATCGCCGTCGGTACGAAGCGGACGCGGCAATGCGACCCCAACTACAGCGGCGCCTGCGTGCCGATCACCAGCGACGTCGACTGCGCGGGCGGCAGCGGTGACGGGCCGGGTTACGTCCAGGGGCCCGTCCGCGTCGTCGGTTCGGACATCCACGACCTGGACCGCGACGGCGACGGCATCGCCTGCGACTGACCCCGTCCGGAAGCCACGATCCACACGCGGGCGGCGCCCGCCAGGGACTCAAAATGGAAACGGTTATCAATTCTATGATTGGATAGGCGTCGCCGAGCCCGGCGCACGCGGCTACGGGCGCCGGCCAATGAACCGGAGGAACGCGATGCCGCCGCTGACGGAAGAGGACGCCGCCGCCTTGCACCGCGCGTCGTCACTGCTGTGGAACCCGCTGGGCGAGGCGTACGTCGCTCTGGTCGCGCCGGCCCCGGGTGACCGGGTGCTGGACGCCTGCTGCGGCGCGGGCGCCTCGGCGATCCCGGCCGCCCGCGCGGTCGGTGCTAGCGGCGCCGTGGACGCGGTCGACCTGGCTCCCGGCCCGGCCGAGCTGGGACGGCGGCGCGCCGCGGCCGAACGGCTCGGGCGGTTGCGGTTCCACGTCGCCGACGTGACCGCGTGGCCGGACCCCGAGCCCTACGACGTGCTCCTGTGCGGATACGGGATCTTCTTCATGCCCGACATGGACGCCTCGGCCCGGCGCCTGGCCGGCCGCCTGCGCCCGGGAGGCCGGTTCTCCGTCGCGACCTGGGCCGAGGGCGCGCTGGAGAGCTTCGGGGCCCGGCTGGCCCGCGCCGTCGAGACCGAACGCCCGCTGGAGTCGGCCGACCCGCCCGCGCGGCGGGCCGCCCGCAGGATCGGCACGGAGGACGCGCTCGGCGCGTGGGCGCGCGGCCTGCGGCTGCGGGACGTCCGCACGCATCGGATCGTCCGGCATGTGCCCCTGTCGCCCGGCGACGCCTGGGACCTGGTGCTCGGCAGCGGCTTTCGCGGGATGCTGCACAGCCTCGACGCCCCGGCCGCCGACCGCGTCCGCGCTCGCTTCCTGGACATGCTGGACGCCGATGGGATCGACGACCTGGACGCCACGTCCCTCGTCGCCGTCGGCACGGCCTGATCCCGTCGCCGGTCAGGGGCGCTGCGCGCCCGCGATGACCAGGGCGGCGGTATGCCGCAGGAAGTCGTCGGTGAGGGTGTGGCCGAGCATGAGCCAGCGGAAGTACAGCGGTCCTGCGGCGGCCTGCACCAGGAAGTCGGGATCCGCACTGGCGGGGAGGTCGCCGCGCTCGATCGCCCGCACGAAGATCTCCCGCGACAGGTTGAAGCGCGCGGGCCAGATCTCGTCCAGGGCACGGCGCAGCCCGTCGTCCTCACCCGTACGGGGACCGGTCTCCTTGATCAGGGCGGTGATCCAGGGGCTGTCGAAGCCGCGGCGGACCTCGCGCAGGAAGGTGAGCAGGTCCTCGAACAGGTCGCCGGTGTCCGCGGGAGGCGACACCTCGGCCTGCCGCGCCGTGAACGCGGCGGCGACGAGACTCGGCTTGTCGCCCCACCGCCGGTAGATCGTCGCCCGGTTGACCCCCGCCCGCTCGGCGACGGTCTCGATCCTCAGCGCCGCGTAGCCGACCTCGCCGAGCTCGGTGATCGTGGCGTCCAGGACCGCCTTCGCGGTACGGGCCGTGCGCCCTCCGGGCCGCCTGGTGGCCGCATCGGCCTGCAGCTGTCCGGCTTGGTCCGCGGGCTTGTCGTGCATCTCCTAACGCTACCGATCAGGCCATCCTGTCGCAATTAGCGTGCCGGCGGGATGGCCAGCGCCGCCGCGGCCGCGGCGGCGGACACGACGGCCAGCAGCAGGAACCCGGCGGTGTAGCCGGCTTCGAGCGGCGCCCCGTCGGAACGGAGGCCGGCGGTGACGACACTGCCCGTCAAGGCGGCGCCGATCGCCCCGCCGATGGTGCGGATGTTGGCGTTCATGCCGCCGGCGGCACCGGTCTGGGCGGCGGGGACGCCGCCGACGACGAGGTTGGTCATCGCCGACAGGCCCAGGCCGAGGCCGGCGCCGAAGACGGTCGCGGCGGCGATGACCGTCCACCGCTGATCGTGGGCCAGGGCCAGGCCGGCGAAGGCCAGGGTGCCGAGTACGGAGCCGGTGACCAGCTGGGCCTTGGAACGGAACCGCCGTTCGACGGGCCCGCTGACCGCGCCGCCCAGGAACATGGCGACGAGCATCGGGAGCAGCAGGACGCCCGACTCGGACACGGTGGAGCCGAAGCCGTACCCGGCGGCGGGCGCCGTCTGCACGAACTGCGGCAGGAAGGTGAACATGGCGAACTGCCCGGCCCCGAAGAACAGCGCGGCCAGGTTCGTGGTCCACACCTGCGGCAGCCGCATCATGCGCATGTCGATCAGTGGACGGGACGAGCCGAGTTCGGTGGCGACCCAGGCCGCGGCGGTCGCGACAGCAGCGGTGAGCAGGCCGAGCACGGCGGGGGAGAGCCAGCCCCACTGGGGCCCCTTGCTGACCGCCAGCAGCAGGGCGGTGAGCCAGGCCGACAGCGGGAGCGCGGCCGGCCAGGCGATCCGGTCGTCCCGGCGAGGCGACTCCGGAACCAGCCGGTACGCGGCCAGCGCCGAGGCGGCGGCGAGGACCAGCGGGATCCAGAACAGCCACCGGTAATCCAGTGCATCGACGATCGGGCCGGCGGCCACCAGCCCCAGCCCGCCGCCCGCGGCGATCACGGCCGAGATCGCGCCCACGCCGGAGGCGACGCGGCCGGCCGGAAACCGATCGCGGATGATCCCGTACGACAGCGGGAACACCGCGCCCGCCACGCCCTGGATCACGCGGGCGAGGATGAGGACGCCAATGCCGGACGCCAGCGCGGCGACCGCACAGCCGACCGCGAGCGCCAGCAGCACGGCGACCAGGGCGCGCTTCTTGCCGACCGCGTCCCCCACGCGTCCCGCGATCGGAGTGCAGATCGCGGCCGACAGCAGATGGGCGGTCATCACCCAGGTGACGGTGCTCTGGGAGGTGTGCATCCGGGCCTGGATCGTCGGCAGGATCGGCAGGACGAGCGACTGCAGCATCGCGAAGGTCCCGCACCCGGCCATGAGGACCGGCAACGTCGCACGGCTGGATCCCATGAGCGGCCCTCCCTGACCGTCGTGCGCCACGGGAGACGGCCCCCTGCGTCTCCCGTGGCCTGCTCGCACGGACGCCGCCTCAGGTGCCGCTGCCCTCGTAGGAGTCGAGGCCCTCGACCAGGCCGAGCAGCTCGGGGTGGTCCTTGAACCGGTCGCTGTGCACCTTGGCGATCTTGTCCCCGATCCCGGGGTCCGCGTCGTCGGTGAGGTCCCCGGAGACCATGTTCGTGACCAGCGGCAGGCCGGCCGCGTCGATCTCGCGGTGCAGCGGGTCGTACATGTACGTGCGGTAGGCGTCGATGTCCTTGAGCGCGTACAGGGCGCCGTACTGGAACTCGCCGCCGAAGTCGCGGCCGACCGTGAAGAACTCGACGACGTCGAGCTTGTCGCCCAGCTTGCGCATCAGGTCGAGCGCATGCTGGACCTGGTCCTCGGGAGCATCCGGCTTAACGGCGATCCGGATCTGGTGGTAGATCACGACGGTTCTCCTCTACGACGCACCTTGATGCAACGATCTGTTGCATTAGCAATGGTAGGCCATCGAGGCGACTTAATGCAACAGTCTGATGCATTAATGTCGTTGACCTGCACTGGTGAAGCGAGATGGCACTGGTGCCCACCGCAGCGCCTGGGGCCAATGGCGGAACCTTGTGGCCAAGGCGTCGGCCATGTCTCCCGGTTCACCGGCCCATCGGCGCCCTGGCCGAGCGGCTGCCGTGCCGGCCGTCGGCGACCAGCCGGAAGCCCTTGCGGGCGGCGCGCGCCGCCACGTCGCGCCGCGTAGCGCTAGGTGCAACGGGAGTTGCGCCTCTGAGCCCGGTCGCATCGGCGAGCCGGTCGCTCTCCGCGCTGCGGCGATCGCTCTCCTGAGGGCGGAGGCTGCCGCGGCGGCGGTGGGGGATCAGAGGTCGAACTCGGTGGGGGATAGGCCGACGGCGTGGCAGGCCTCGCGTACGACTGCCTTCTCGTCGTCGTCGAAGTGGCCGTCGGCGCCGCCGATGACGATGCCGATCTGGATGACCGCGCGGGCCTCGGCAGGCTTCTTGGCCGCCTTGCCGATGTCCTGGAGCAGGGAGACCCTGCCGAAGGCGAAGTCGGCGGTGAGTTTGGCGACGTACTCCTCGAACCGGCGCTGCAGATCGTTGGCGTGGAAGTTCGCCAGCGCCTCGTTGGTGGTGATGAGGGACGCGGTCCGCTGGCGTTCCGAGGGGGAGACGGTGCCGTCGGCCGCTGCCACGAGGGCGCACATCGCCATGGCGGCGTCCCTGAAGGCCCCGCTCTTCAGTTCGTTCTTCCTGGCCAGAAGCTGGGTCTGCATGGTCTGGGTGGACTCGCGCAGCCTGTTCCACAGGGCCATCGGGGGTGCCTCCTGTCGGTGTTCTGTGCTCGCGCCCCGGGGGAGGGCTGCTACAAGTGTAGTAGTTGATGGAATGGGCCGAGGGGCGCTGCTTGTCGGGGCGTGGGGGCTTTGGGGCATGGCTTCCACGCGGGTGCGGGCGCTCTTCGCTGGCCGGAATGTCCTGATGTCGATCACGGTATGCGCCGGGGGCGTAGTGTGGGCAAGAATTACGTAGCGCTCATGGACAGTTACTAAGAGTGTTCGTGCGTGTAGGGTTCGAGTCGCCGGGCGGCCATCCCCTCCGTTTCCTACCGCGACCTCCACTCCTTTCGCCCGCGACTCCAGGCCAGCCCGTCGAGGGCTGCCAGTGCCGTGCATGCGTGTTGTCTGCGCGAGTCCGGCGCCTGGTGGCCCCTGCCCTCAGCGGAACACCCTCACCCGTGGGAGAGAACGTGAGCCAGCTCAACGCGGCGACGAGTGCGCGTTCGGGTCCAGCGGTGCCGTTCGCGGCCCTGTCACTGCCGGTGCTGCTGCGCCGGCGCGCCGAACAGTGCCCCGACGCCCTCGCCGTGCGGGACGCGACCGGGCGGCTCACCTACGCCGAACTCACCGGGGAGGTCCACCGCCTCGCCCGCTACCTCACCGCGATCGGCATCGGGCAGGGCGACCGGGTGGCCTGCGCGCTGCCCCGCGGGGTCCCCGCCGTGGTCGCGCAGGCGGCGATCTTCGCCGCCGGTGCGGTGTACGTCCCGGTGAACGCGAGCTATCCGGAGCGCCTGCTGTCGCGCATGCTGGCCGCGCTGGACGTGCGGTGCGTCCTCGGCCTGCGGGCGCGGAGGCCGGTGGATCTAGGGCCGGTGCGGATCGACCTCGACGACCCGGCGGTGGCGGCGGACATCGCGGCCCAGCCGGCCTCGCCGCCCGGCCAGGACCCGCCCCTGGACTCGGTGGCCTACATCATGCACACCTCGGGTACGTCCGGACGGCCCAAGGCGGTGGCCATCTCGCACCGCGCCGCGTCCAACGCGATGCAGGCCTACGGGCAGCGCTACCCGGACCCGATCGAGGTGTACGCCCTCATCTCCTCGCTGACGTTCGACGGTGCCATCGGTGGCGTGTGGTGGACGCTGCTGTCGGGAGGCACGGTCTCGATGCTGTCGCCCGACACCGCGACGGCGATCGACGAGCTGGTGTCGCTCCTGTCGGCGGGCGATGTCAGCCACACCATGGTGACCCCGTCGCTGTACCGCAGCATCCTGCCGGGGATCGGCGGCCCTGCGGCGCCGCTGCGCCAGATCATGGTCGCCGGTGAGCCGTGCGACCGGCAGCTGGTCGTCGACCACCACCGGCGCATGCCCGGCGTGGAGCTGCTCAACATCTACGGTCCCACCGAGACGACGGTGTGGTGCTCCTCGGCGACGCTGCGCCCGGACGAGGACGTGACCGTGGGCACCGCCCTGGCCAACACCGAGCTCCTGATCGTCGGCGGCGACGGCGGCGTCGTTCCCGACGGTGAGCTGGGCGAGGTGTGGGTGGCCGGCCCGAACGTGGGCGAGGGGTATATCGGTGCCGGCGCCGCCGACCTGGCCCGGTTCACCGCCCACCCCGCCGCTGCCGAGCGGCGCTGCTACCGGACCGGTGACCTGGGCCGGTGGCGCGATGACGGGCGGCTGGAGCTGCACGGAAGGATCGACGAGCAGGTCAAGGTCCGCGGCTTCCGGGTCGAACCGGAGGGCGTCGCGGCCGAGCTGCGCGGCGTTCCCGGCGTCCGGGACGCCGCGGTCGCCATGCGTTCGGAACAGCTGGTCGCGTACGTGGTGCCGGAGTGGGACGAACGGTCGGTGGCGGCGGAGATGCAGGGCGCCTGGAACACGCTGTACGGCGAGCTCGACCACAGCGACGAGCTGGTGGGCTGGACCAGCAGCTACACCGGCGAGCGCCTGCCCGAAGAGGAGATGGACGAGTGGCGGGCGGCGACGCTGGAGCTGGCCCGGGAGGGCGGCGCCCCGCGTTCGCTGCTCGATCTGGGGTTCGGCACCGGCATGATGCTCACCCGCCTGGCACCCGGGTGCGATCGCGTCGTCGGCATCGACCCCTCGCCGGTGGCCGCCCGGACGCTGCGGCCCAAGCTCGCGGAGCTGGGCCTGGACCGGATCGTCGACCTGCGCACCGCCGACGCGCGCGAGACCGCCGGGCTGGCGGGCTTCGACCTGGTGCTGTGCAACTCGGTGGCGTTCTACTTCCACGGGGCCGAGCACCTGGCCGAGGTCATCGCCGGCGCCCGCGCGGCCGCCGCGCCGCACGGCCGGGTGATCATGGGGGACCTGAAGGACCTGGGCCTGCAGGACGCCCTGCACGCCGCGGTCGTGCTCGCCCGCGCCGACGACGACGAGCCGGTGGCGGCGCTGCGGCAGCGGTGGCGGCGCCGCGTCGACCTCGACCCGTACCTGCTGATGGACCCCCGGTGGTTCACCCGCACGCTGCCCGGCTGCCATGTCGAGGTCCGTCCCCGGCGCGGCGCCGCCCGCAACGAGATGAACGATTTCCGCTTCGACGTCGTCATCGCGCCGGAGCCGCGGAGCCATCTCGACATTCCGCGGTGGCGGCCATGGCCCGGCGGGCTGGACGCGATGGCGGACCTGCTCACCGGTGACGACCCGGTCGCGGTGACGCGGGTCCCCAACCGGCGCACCGCGGGGGCGTGCGCGGTACGGGCGCGCCTGACCGGGCACGGCGGACGGGACACCGCGGCGTCGCTGCGGCGGCTGGCCACCGCGGCCGAGGACGCCGCCGTGCATCCCGAGGAGCTCGCCGCACTGGCCGAGGAACGCGGCTGGGAGGTGCGGTTCTCGCGGGCCGCCGGCTGGCCCGACGGCGAGTTCGACGTGGTGTTCACGCGCCCCGGCGGCGGCGCCGAGCCCGCGGTCCGCTGGCCCGGCGGCCCGTCCGACGGCGAACTGATCAACGCGCCGATCCACCGCCAGGTGATCGCGACCGCCACCGACCGGCTGCTGCCCGCAGTGCGCGAGCGCGCCGACGACAGGCTGCCCGCCCACGAGCGTCCGGCCGCCTACGTCGCGCTCACCGAACTGCCGATCGGCGCGCACGGCAAACTCGACCATGCCGCCCTCCCCGACCCCCCGGGCACCCGCTCCGGCCTCACGACCGACTACGCGCGCCCGGTCCTGCCGATCGAGCAGCGGATCGCGCGGGCCATGTCGGAGATCATGGGAATCGACCGGGTCGGGCTGCACGACGACTTCCTCGAACTCGGCGGGGACTCCCTGCTGGCCGTGCGCCTGACGAGCCGGCTGAGCGAATGGTTCGACCTGGACCTGCCGACCCGGGCGGTCTTCGACGCGCCGACGGTCGCGCAGCTGGCCACGCTGATCGCCGACCACGGCACCGGCGACGGCCGCCGTCAGGGAGGCGCGGCGGCGCTCGGCGCGGACCTGCCCCGGCAGTCGGGCAGGCTGCCGCTCACACCGCCGCAGGCGTTCTACCGGGAATGGATCACCAAGACCGGCTCGGGCCGGGGGATCGGCCCGCTCATCCTCCTCCCGGTCCGGTACCGCATCCGAGGACCGATCGACCGCGCGGTACTGGCGGCGGCCGTGGACCAGACGGCCGCCTGGCATCCGGCGCTGCGCACCGCCGTCCGGCTCCACGGCCGGCCGCGGGAGGCCCACCAGTTCGTCCACCCGCCGGCCACCGGGACGCTGCGCATGCTCGACGCGGACGGAACCGACCCCGACGCGGTCCTCCAGGAATTCCACGCGGGCCGGCCGCTGGATCTGGCGGCCGGCAACGTCTTCAGCGCCGAGCTGGTCCGCGTGTCCGAGCACGACCATCTCCTGTCCCTGCGCCTGCACAACCTCGTCGGCGACGCCTCGTCCCTGGGCATCCTGGAGGAGGAGATCGGTCACCGCTACCGCGCGCTCCGGGCCGGCCGGGAGCCCGCCTGCATACCGCGGTCGGACTACGCCCGGCTGTCGACTCCGCTCTCCGCCGCTCCCCGCACGCAGGACGTGCACTACTGGGATCAGAAGCTCACCGGCTGCGGGCCGATCGAACTGATCCCCGGCGGCGGCATCCACCACACGGCCGGCCACCACACGCGCGTGCAGAGCCTGATGGTGCCGGCCGGGCCGTCGCGCTCGTTCCAGCGGCTGGCCCGGGCCCGGAGCGTGACGTTCGCCGGCGCCGTCTACGCCGTGTTCTGCGCGATCATGGCCGCCGACACCGGCGACCCGGACACCCGCATGCTGGCCGTCAACTCGGTCCGGCCCGATTCCCTCGCCCACACGGTGGGCGGCGTCGCCGACACGGTGCTGCTGCGCCACCGGCTCCGGCCGGACGCGTCGGTCGCGGAATCGCTGACGGCGGCGCACCGGGAGCTGCACCAGGCACTGGGGCACGACAGCGTGTCGCTGCTCTCCTCCCGCACCTGCCCGCCGGCGCTGGAACGGCTGCTCGCCCGATCGCAGATCATCTACCTCGACGTGCTGCCGCCCACGCCCGGACTACGGCTGGAGGGGTGCTCGGTCGAGCGCTTCGACCAGCTGGACGAGGACTTCCCCGGCCCCTTCGACATCGCCGCACATCTGGGCTTCCTGGTCAGGCCCGAAGGGGAGCAGATCCGGCTGGCGGTGGCGTACGACACCTCGTTCGCGCCCGCCTCCTACGTACGCGGCCTGCTGGAACGGACCCGGGACATCATCACGGCGTGTGCCCGGCCGGGCTCCCCGCCGCTGGCCGTGCTCGCCGAACCCGACGGCTGGCTGGCCGGACTGCGGGAGAAGAGCGGCACCCGTCCACGCCGCTGACCCAGCCGGTGGAACGCATCGCACCCGCCGTCGTTCCGGCGACGGCCCGCCGCCTCCAGCGGTGGCGGCGCCCCTGCCGCCACGACCACCGCCGGCGGTGCCGGCGACCTCGCCGGCACCGCCATCGACCGCCCACGGGTCCGGGTGAGGCCTGATCGACACCAACCGCCATTCGACCAACCGCCACTCGACCAACCGCCACTTGACCGACCGCCACTCCAGCGACCGCCGGCCCTCCAAGCGCGCCCCGGCGAGGGCGGGGCGGCCCGCCGGCCGTGCCTCGGCCGCCGCCGGGGCCGGATCCGCCCGCCGCTGGGCCGCCACCGTCGCGGTGTGCCTGGGCGTGCTCCTGATCGGCGTCGACGGCACCGTCCTCACCGTCGCCATCCCCGATCTGCAGCGCGACCTCGCGCCGTCGACGGCTCAGGTGCAGTGGATCGTCGACGGTTTCGCGGTGGTGATGGCCGGCACCGTGCTGGCCGCCGGCGCGCTCGGCGACAAGGCCGGACGGCGCGCCGCCTTCCTGATCGGCCTGCTGGTGTGCGCGCTGGGCTCCGCGGCCGGCGCGCTGGCAGACGAACCCGCGTACGTGATCGCCGCCCGCGTGGTCATGGGCGCCGGCTCCGCGCTGGTGATGCCGGCCACCCTGTCGATCATCATCGACCTGTTCCCGGAGCCGGGGCCGCGGCGCCGCGCCATCGCCGTGTGGACCGCCATCGCGGGGATCGGCGGGCTCCTCGGCCCGGTCGTCGGCGGCTGGCTGGTGGAGCACTTCTCCTGGCGCTCGGGCTTCTGGATGAACGTTCCCGTCGCCGCGGTCGCCATCGTGCTGACCGTCTGGCTCGTGCCCGAATCGCGCGACGACGCGGCCGCCCCGCTGGACCACCTCGGCACGGTACTGTCCACCGCCGGCCTGAGCCTGCTGGTGTGGGCGACCGTGGAAGGGCCCGGTCACGGATGGGGCAGCGCGCGGGTCATCGCGGCGTTCGCGGGCGCCGCCGTGCTGCTGGTCCTCTTCGTCGCCTGGCAGGCCCGCTGCCGGGCACCGGTGCTGCCGCTGGGGCTGCTGCGCCCGCCGCGGGTCGCGTTCGGCCTGGCGGCGATGGCGCTGGTCTCGTTCCTCGTCTTCGGCCTGATGCTCGTCTTCACCCTCTACATGCAGAGCGTCCTCGGCTACGGCGCCCTGGAGGCCGGCGTCCGGTGCCTGCCCGCCTCGGCCGGGATGATCGCGGGTTCGGCGCTCGCGCTGCCGTTCATGGGGAGGATCGACGACCGCCTCCTCATCATCGCCGGCAACGCCCTCCTCGCCGCCGCGCTGACCGTGGTCGCCACCTTCACCCCGCGGACCGGGTACCAGGCCCTGGCGGTGTTCATGGTCCTGCTCGGTGTCGGCGCCGGCATCGTCCTGGCCGCCAGCACCGAGATGGTCATGAGCGCCTTCCCCGGCCGGCACGCCGGACTCGGATCGGCCCTCAACGACGTGACCCGCCAGGTCGGCCTGGCCCTGGGCATCGCCGTCCAGGGATCGATCCTGACCACCGCCTCGACCCGCCGGCTCCGCCGGCTCATCGGCCCCGTCCCCGGTGACGCCGACGCCAACGAGATCCTCGCGGCCGCGGCGCACCGGCCGGCCGCGTTCCCGGCGGCCACCGTGACCGCGGCCGAGGACGCCTTCGTCACCGGGATGGCCCGCTGCGCGACCGGCGGGGCCGTCGCCCTGGCGGCGATCACCGCCGTGGCGGCCGTCCTCCTGCTCCGTGCCCGGTTCTCCACCGGCGCCGCGACCGCCGTACCGGCCCGGAAGGCGGGGCTGTGGGACCTCGCACGTGTCCGCGCTCCGATGAGCGTGCGGTCGACGCGACGCCCCGACGGTTGGCACGTCGATCTCACCCTCGCGCTGCGCGTTCGCAGGCCCGCGCTGTGGGCACTGACATCTCTGTCCCTGCTGGCCGTGCCCTGGCTGCTCAAGCGGCGATCGGCCCGCTCCTCACCGGCACCGCCGCAGCGCGCCCTCGCCTGCCTCCGCACGCTGCGGCGCCGGCTGAACGACCGCCTGACCGGCGCCTGACCGGCGCCTGACCGGTCAGGCGCTCAC
>NZ_JBEZWH010000009.1:0-133725 GCF_040703975.1 Spirillospora sp. NPDC029432 | reverse complement strand
CCGGCCGGTCAGGCGTTCACCCGGCCGGTCAGGCGTTCACCCGGCCGGTCAGGCGTTCACCCGGCCGGTCAGGCGTTCACCCGGCCGGTCAGGCGTTCACCCGGCCGGTCAGGCGATCGTCCGGGCGGTCAGGCGGAACGTCCGGAGCGTGCGCCGGGTGCCAGCGCCCGGAGCATGATGTGCGGGCGCAGCAGGCGGGCGGGGCGGGAGTGCTCCATCGCCTCCAGGAACGCGTCCGCCAGCAGCTTGTCCTGGTCGGCCCGCCGGATCACGCGCCGCAGCGCGGCGGTCGCGAGCCGGGTGGCCGGCGTCGAGTTGGCGGTCGGGTTGAGGAGCCTGTCGAGAAGGACGTTGAGCTGCCAGGCGCCGCGGGTGATGCGGCCCGCGCCGTGGTAGAAGCGCTCGGCCAGGTCGTCGGTGCCCCCAGTGCCCCCGGCGGCCTCGTCGAGGCAGTGCCGCAGGTGGAGGGCCAGCTGGGCGGCGATGATGATCCCGGTGCCGTAGACGGGGTTGAGCGCGCAGAGCGAGTCGCCCGTCGACAGCAGGCCCTGGGGGTGGTGCCGGACCTTGCTGTACAGGCGGTGATGCCCTGCGGCGAAGTGGTAGGTGGAGATGGGACTCAGCGGCTCGGCGTCCTGGACGGCCTTGGCCGCCTCGTCGGGCAGCAGCCGGCAGGCGTACTCGAGGAACTCATCGCCGTCGCCCGGTGGCCGGGTGTCGCCGTAGCAGGTCTGGGATACGACCCATGTCCCGTTCTCCTGCGCGGCCAGGACCAGGCCCCGCCTCGAGTCCTGGCGGGGCGCGACGAAGGTGTAGCTGACCGGGGGCTGGACGGTGCGCATGCGGAACGTGCGGCTCGCGTAGCGGACGCCGACGGTCATCTTCTGCTCGGGCGGGCAGGGATAGCCGAGGCTTTCGAGCCACGCCCGGCCCCGCCCCGTCCGCCCGATGGCGTCGACGACCAGGTCCGCCTCGATGCACTCCGGCCTGGCCGCGCCCGGGTCGTCCAGGGCGCCCAGGTGGCTGACGTGAACGCCGGTCACCCGCCTGCCATGGGGATCCTGCAGTACCCCTGTCACCTGGCATCCGCTCAGGATCCGCACGCCCGGAGCGTTCAGCACCCGGTTGCGCAGGTGGTGTTCCAGAAAGGGGCGGCTGGCCGACACGACGCGCCGGTCCAGGGAGGGCCGCCACGTGACGCCGAGCACCTCCATCCACATGTCCCTGGCCGACGCGTGGTGAGCGCCCTTGCTCACCAGGGCGTCGGACAGGCCGGGGCACAGGCGCTCGACCACGTCGTCCAGCCGGAACAGGGCGTGGACGTGGGGGCCTTGGGGCACGCCGCGCCGTGCGGCCATGCCGCCGTCCAGCCGGTCTCGCTCGATGAGGGTGACATGCCGGTACCTGCCGGCCAGCGCGCACGCGGTGAGGAGCCCGGCCATGCCGGCACCGCACACCACAGCGTGATCACCGTGCGTCTTCATGACGCTCTCCCGCCGCCTTTCCTGTCGGACTCGGGGATGCTCGCCATGCGAGCCGCCGCCTCCCGGCCGCTCGCCGCCCGTCCCGGGCTCATGCCTCGCCGCGGGCCGGAGAGGGGACGGGCACGTCGGGGACCGGGAGCGTGGGGGCGGGCTCGTAGAACCGGCGCACCCAGCGCCGCCAGGCGGCGATGCCCTGGTCGCCGTCCGCCAGCCGCGGGCGGTCGAGGAAGATCTTGTGCGTCCAGATGACGATGTCGTCGCGCAACCCGCGCTGGACCCAGCCGTCGATCGCGCGGGTGAGCGCCGCCGCCATGACCCTGTGGGCCGGCGCGCCGGCGAGGGCGAGCGGGCCGCGCGGTTCGAGGGCGGTGCTGGTGCTCACCAGCAGCCGCACCTGCCCGGGGCGGGCGGGCGTGGCGGCGATGTTGAGCCGCACGCGCACCGGCCATTTGACGGGTTCGAAGTCGATGACTAGCAGGCCCATCCCCCAGTAGCGGAACGTGAAGTGGACCTCGACCGGCGGGCGCCCCGGGATGGTGACCACGCTGGCGCGCAGCCTGCCGCTCGCCCGGTGGCCGTCGGTGGTGAAGCCCTCCACCACCTCGGGCCGGACCGCCTTGTGGACGGTGGTGAAGTGGCCGAGGTCGACGCTGTTCTCGCCGACGTCCTGCAGCCTGATCCGCTCCAGGTAGGAGGTCCGGACCGGGTACGGGTAGGCGCCGGGCAGATCGTCGGGCTCCCACTGCGGGCCCAGGCCGCCGGGGTGGAGCCAGGCGAGCACCAGGCCGCCGGCCTCGCGGGACGGCCAGGTCGTCAGGCCCACCTTCGGCGGCTTGGCGCCGTTGCCCGTCGCGGTGCACGCTCCGCCGGGCCCGAAGGCGAACCCGTGGAACGGGCAGACGATGTCCTCACCGCGCACCTGGCCGCCGTAGCCCAGATGGGCGCCGAGGTGCGGGCAGTACGGTGAGACGACCCTGATGAGCCCGCGGCCGGTCCGATAGACGACGACGTCCTCGCCGCCGATCTCGGAACGGGCCACCGTGCCCGGCCGGATGTCCCTGCTGAACGCCAGCGCGAACCAGCCGGCGGGCCGGTCCTTCTCCACCTCGGCGCGTGAGGCCATGCCGTCTCCCCATCTCCGGTCAGCCGGACACCCTGAAGTTTGCTACTCTGAGTAATAGTATATCACCCAGAGTGATCGATTGCTCTAGTGCGTGCAATGGGAAGGGCAACTCGGGGACTCCGTTCCCCGGAGCGGCCTCTCTGCGCGGCCGCTCCGGGAGCAGTCGACGTTCCGGCAGGGCAGGCTCTGCCCGGCCCGGTCAAGGAGGCGCGCATGCTCCGGTCGAGAGAACGCATCCCCTCTTCCTCGGGCGGCGTCCCGCGGGCCCCGGGCGGCCTGCCCCTGGTGGGCCACGGCGCCCGCCTGCTGCGCGATCCGCTGGGCTTCCTGAGCTCGCTGCCCCGGCACGGCGACCTCGTCCGCGTACGGATCGGACCGTCCTGGGTCGTCGTCATCTGCGATCCGGGCCTGGCCCGGCAGGCCCTGCTGAACGACCGCGCGTTCGACAAGGGCGGCCCCCTCGTCAGCCGCGCTCGCGAGATCATCGGTAATGGACTTCTCACCTGCCCGCATCACGACCATCGCCGGCAGCGGCGGCTGATCCAGCCGGCCTTCCACCGCGACCGCATGCCGGGCTACGCGCACGTGATGAGCGCCCAGGTCGCGGACGCGATCGAAGGCTGGGCGGAAGGCCAGGTCATCGACGTGCCGGACGCGATGTACGCGATCGCGGCGACGATCACCGTCGAGGCGATGTTCTCCAGCGGCCTCCCGCGGGCGGAGGTCCGCACCGCGATCGGCGATCTGACCACCGTCGTCAGGGGGATGCTTCCCCGGATGCTGATGCCCGCGGCCGCCGGCCACCTGCCGACACCGGGCAACCTCAGGTACCGCCAGGCCAGTGCGCGGCTCCGCGAGGTGGTCGACGGCATCATCGCGCGCCGGCGGGCCGGCGGCGCCGACCACGGGGACATGCTCTCCGCGGTGCTCGCCGCCTGCGACGTGGACGGGGAGGCCGAAGGGGAGGGCCTGTCCGACGCCGAGGTCACCGACCAGGTCCTGACGATCTTCGGCGCGGGCACCGAGACGACCGCGGGCACCATGGCCTGGGCGCTGCACCTGCTCGCACTCCACCCCGAGGCCGAGCGCCGGGTCCACGAGGAGGTCGACGCGACCCTCGCGGGCGCCCCGGCCGCCCCCGAGCACCTGCCCGGGCTGGCGGCGACCGGCAACGTCGTCACCGAGGCCCTCCGGCTCTACCCCCCGGTATGGATCGCGACCCGTACGCTGACGTCCGGCATGGAGCTCGGCGGCCACCGTTTCCCGTCGGGCACCGTCTTCGCCTACAGCCCCTACCTCCTGCATCACCGGGCCGACCTCTATCCCGATCCCGAGCGCTTCGATCCCGCGCGCTGGGGCGAGAGCGCCCCGCAGCCGCCCCGCAACGCCTACGTCCCCTTCGGGGCGGGTGCCCGCAAGTGCATCGGCGACCAGTTCGGGATCATGGAGGCCACGCTCGCGCTCGCGACCATCGCGGGCCGCTGGCGCCTGGAGCACCTTCCGGGCCCCGCCATCCGTCCGGTCCCCGGCATCACCCTCTCGCCCCGCGGCCTGAGGATGCGCGTGCTCGCACGAGATTGACGGCGGACGGGCACGGCGCCGCTGCGGCGGCGCCGTGCCGGTGGACCCTCGCCCCGCCGGCGCGTGCCGCCGCTCGTGCGGTGATCCCGGCGCGTTCAGCAGGTGCGGTCGGTCGCCATCCGGGTGAGGTCGCGCAGCCAGAGCGCCCCGGTCGGACGGAGGCCGGCCGCGGCCTGTGCCGCGAGGGCGAGCGCGGCGCGGTCCGCGATGAGCCGCTCGACCGCGGCACGGGCGCCGGTGGCGGTCAGCACGTCGCGGATCTGCTCCGCCTGGTCGTCGGTCAGGCGGGGATCTCCGAACAGCCGGTGCAGGCGGCGCCGCTGGGGCTCGGTGGCGCGCTCGCGGGCGATGGCGTACAGGACGGTGTGCTTGCCCTCGCGCAGGTCGTCCAGGCGCGACTTGCCGGTGGCCGCCGGATCGCCGTACACGCTGAGGAGGTCGTCGCGCAGCTGGAAGGCCTCTCCGAGCGGCATCGCGCAGGCCGAGAGGGCGCGCAGCTGGGACGCGGTGCCCCCGGCGAGGACGGCGCCGATGCGCAGCGGATGCTCGATCGTGTACTTGGCGGTCTTGTAGCGGATGATGCGCCAGGCGGTGCCGGTGTCGGCGTCGGGGTTCCTGGCCGAGGCCACGTCGAGGTACTGGCCGACCAGCGTCTCCGTGTGGAGCAGGCCGAACACCGGCCAGAGCCGGGCGAGCTGGCCGGGGGTGACATCGGGCGCCTGGAGGATCTCGTACGACCAGCCCAGGGCCAGGTCGCCGAGGAGGATCGCGGCGCTGGTCCCGAGCGCGTCGGCGTCGGGGTGGGCGCGGTGCCGGGCGGCGAGCGCGCGCTGGGCGGTGCGGCGGCCGCGGCGGGTGTCGGAGTTGTCCATGACGTCGTCATGGATCAGGGCGGCGGTGTGGAACAGCTCCAGTGCGGCGGCGGCGCGGAACACGGCGGGAGGCGGGGGCAGGTCCGCCACGGCGTACCAGCCGGCCACGCACAGCCGCGGGCGGATGCGCTTGCCGCCCGCGGCGAGCATGTCCCGCAGCATGCCGATGAACAGCGGCAGCTCGGGCAGGTCGGGGGCGGCGTGCTGGTGCTCGTCGAGGAAGTCGTGGATCACCTGGTCCACGGCGGTGCCGATGGCGGCCGGGTCGGGGGGAGTGCGGGGCGCGGAATCGATGATCACGGCTGCTGCTTTCGGGCTGGGTCGCTGGGGACCGGGGCTTCCAGGGGGCGGTGTCCGCGCTGCGAATCCGTGGCCTGCGGCCCTCGCCGGACACTTCCGGCATCGGGATCGACTCGCCTCCCGATGCCGATCGGGCCGTCAGGATATACTGAAAGTAATGAATCCTCACGGAGAGTGATTGGTTGCCGATCGTCGATCGGTGCCTCACTCGCGTTCCCGCGCCCACATCCAGGCGAGTTCCGGGTACGGCGGCGGGGTCAGGTCCGCCGGGTCCCAGACGGTGGGGGTGTCGGACACCACGAGCGGCGGGGACTCCAGGTCCTGCCGGCCGGCGGCGGTGTCGCGTTCGAGGTAGCGGGGGCTGATCAGGCTCCAGTGCAGCGCCGCGGGCAGCCATTGCGGCAGTGCCTTGGCGTAGTGGGCCACCGCGGGACGGGGATCGGCCAGCAGGCGATCGCGCAGGCGCAGGGCCAGCCCGGTCATGCGCTCGTACAGGTCCACGACCTTCAGCGCGGCCTCCAGGACATCGATGTCGTGCATGCGGGACAGCACGGACACGAGGTTGACGTCGGCCTGGGCGGTGGGGGACTCCTTGGCCAGGCTCGCCAGATCGTTCAGCAGGCCGGGAGCCAGGAGGGTCGCGTGCGTGAAGGCCCGGATCGTCGGCTCGGCCATGATGTCGGGGCCCATCGGGTAACCGGCCGGGGGACAGGTCGTGGCCGCGAGTATCGCGGTGCCGAGTTTGGCCCAGCGCATCCGCAGCCACTCGCCCATGCCGGGTGCGTCCGCTCGGTGCTGCAGCGCGTACTTCCACAGCTGGCCGTGGAACCAGGCCAGGTTCGTGGAGCAGAACGCCTCGAAGGCCGCCGGGGTCAGGATGCGCCTCAGCCGTTCGAGGCTGTCTCGCATGGCGTTCAGCCAGGGGTCCTCCGGGGACGGGACGCAGCCCGGCTCGGAGAAGACGCGGCTGGCCTCCGCCACATGGGCCATGAGGGCGGCGGGGTCGGCGGAGAGGACGTCCAGGTGGTCGTCCCAGGGGATCCCCCAGAGGTTGTAACAGGCGAACGCCCTGATGAACGGCTCGGACACGTAGGGCGACCCGGCGCCGATGAAGTATCCGATGCGCATGCGCAGTTGAGGGTCGCCCTCGCGGTAGAGCCCCTGCTCCAGGGCCCATCGCGCCGCGTGGTCGTCCAGTTCGCCGGTGACCGGATGCGTCTTCAGCGGAACGGGACAGAACACTTTCAGCTCTGTCATTCCCACGCCCGCCCACGTGTTCGCGATCGCGGAGCCCGGCCGTGCGGCCGGAACGGCCTCGGACGAGGTGTGCGAGGTTGGCATCAAGCCGTCCTTTCCTTCTGGTGCGGGGGTGGCGGCGGGGTGACGACGGAACCACCGTATAGGCGATGGTGACTCTGAGTAAGTGACATTAACGTTGCGTATCTGATCGTGCCTCTGTCGCGAGTGCGCATGGACCGGCGGACCGCCTCTGGTCCGCCGGCGGAGGCGATCGGAACCGCGGTGGTCACGGAGACGGCGGGCGAGAGCCGGTGAGGAGAGAGATGGCGGCGCACGGTGGTCGGCGGTTGTGCGCCGCCGACCGTCTCACGATCACGATGGTGGCCTTCTTCATGGTCATCGCGTTCACCATCGAGCTGTACTTCATCGTCCATCACCGGGACATCCGCCAGCGGACGGACCTGTTCGCCCAGATTTACGAGCTCTATGGGAGGGGCGACGAAAGTTACTATGGCCGTGGCTACGTGGCGCTCCCGCTGGCGTTCACGACCCTCAATGTCTTCGTCACCCAGACGCTCAACGCCCTGCTGATATGGGCCATCGCGCGCCGCCGCCATTACCGGCATCCGCTCCAACTCGCGGTGTCGGCATATATGTCGGCCTTCGTGATCCTCTATCTCTGGACCGCGCACGTCTCGGGTTACCAGGGGATGGCGGAGAAGACGTTCTGGGGTTATGTCATCGTCTACGCGCCCCAATTGCCGTGGTTGGCGGGTTACATGTTCCTGGCGTGGCGGTCGTTCACGGTGATCGTCCAGAACTCCAGGGCCGCCGGCCGCGACGTCGGCTGACCGCCCGCCCGCGTTCCGCCGGGATCCCCGAGCGGGGGAGTGCGATCAGCCGTGCCGCGGCTGCAGAGTGATCTCGATCGGCCGGCTGGGAACCAGGGACAGGGTGACGCGCGGCCTGATCGGGGGTTCGCCCTCGCACTGCCGCAGCACGGGCCGGCACCGCTGCAGCAGGGTGCTGAGGATGAGGGACGCTTCGAGGTAGAAGAGGTTCTGGCCCAGGCAGGAGTGGTGACCGGCGCCGAAACTGAGGAACGGGAACGTCTTCGGGTGCAGTGCGCGCCGTTCGGCGACCGCCTGCTCGGAGAAGCGCCCGGGATCGAAGCGTTCGGGATCGGGCCAGACCGAGGGCACCCGGTGGGCCAGGTACGGGCTGACGATGACGCGCTCCCCGGCCTTGATCGGTACCCCGTCGATGACGTCGTTCCCGAGGGCCCTGCGGGGGAGGATCCAGACGGTGTAGACCCGGACCAGCTCGTCGAGCAGCATCCGGGTGAAGGCGAGCCGGCGGATCTGCTCCAGTGTCGGAGTCCCGGCGCCCACCACCTCGTCGATCTCCGCGTGGAGCGCTTCGGCCAGCTCGGGCTGCCGGTCGAGGACCACCCACAGCCAGCTGAGCGCTTCCGCGATGGTCTCGGTGCCGGCCACGACCAGGCTGACCAGCTCATCGCGGATCTGCCGGTCGTCGCGGCCGAGCTCGGCCAGCATCGAGGCGACCCCGAGGTCGACGTCCCGTTCCCGCCGCACCCGCCGCACGATCGGCATGATCATGTCGTCGGCGGCGGCGACCGCCCTGTGGAACGCCCGGTCGCCCGGGAGGGGGATCCACTGCGGCATCCACGGTGCCGCCAGCCGTGGCAGCAAGGCGGTCGTGGCCGTGCGCAGCGCCTCCCCGACGAGCTCGCCGACCGTCTCGGCGTCGGCGGCCGTGATGGCGTCGCCGAAGAAGATCCGGTTGACCGCGCGGTGGAGGATCCGCGTCATCTCGGCGTAGCTGTCGAGCACCTGCCGCCCGTCCGAGCCGCGCTGGACGAGCTCGGTGACGGCCTCGGTGATGACGGGGGCCCAGTCGGCGTACGTCCGGGTCACGTGCCGGCCGGAGAAGGTCGGCTGCAGGACGCGCCGCGCCTCGGCGTGCTGCGGCCCCTCGCCGCCGATGCCGTACCCGAACAGGCGGCTCATCGGCTTGCACGGCATCTCCTGGCGCGGATAGTTCCCGGCGTTGTCGCGCAGGACATGGTTGACGTGCTCGGGGCGCGTGACCAGGTAGGGGCGGACCAGGCCCAGGTTCACCCGGGTGATGGCGCCGTCGTGTTCGTCGACGATACGGGTGAACGCCTGGAGCGGGTCCTGGACGAGCTGCCGGGCGATGCGGCGGAAGGGGACCGTCTCCGCCCCACGCGAGGGGTGACGGTGGGGACGCTGCCCGGACGCGGTGGTGGAAGGCATGGGGACCCTTCGGTGAGCAACGGTTCGCCCGCCCGGATCCGGTGGCTTCCGGGCTTCCCTGCCATCCGAGAGTAACACGTAGAGTAGCGAATATTAACCCTGAGTAATAATGGGGTGTGCTGCCGGGAAAGGTCGCCCGGCCCGCCGACGCTCGGGAGGCGACGATCTTTCGTTCCTTCCCGGAGACGGACTCGGCAGAAGCGATCAAGCCTCCGGAAGGACACCGAGTCGGGTGAGCAGCTCGCGGGCGATCGGAATCCGCTTCCCGGCGTCGGCGTCCTCGACGATGTCGATGGTGAGCGCGAAGGAGTAGACATGGCCGTCTCGCTCGACCCAGCCCGTCCACCAGCCGATGTCCGGCGTCGGCCCGTCCGCCCAGCCGGTCTTGCCGAAAAGCGCGTAACCGTTCCGCTCCTCCATCTTCACCAGATCCCGCACGGTGCGCTGATGGCCCGCAGAGGCGGGCAGCGCGCCACGGGCCAGCCGGGCGAGGAACGCCGCCTGCTCGGTCGCCGAGATCTCCAGCGGGCCGTGCAGCCAGAAGGGGCGGGTCTCGGTGCCCACCTCGCGGTCGCCGTACGCGAGCCGGTCGAGCCACTGCTTCTCCCGTTGCAGCCCGATCCGGCGGGCGAGCGTCTCGTAGACGGCGACATTCGAGATCTTGATGGCGTCGCGCATGCTCATGTCCCGTTCCCACTGCTCGAGCCGCTGCGGCCGCCCGCCGTAGGGGATCACCTCGTTCTCGTCCCTGACCACGCCGGTCTCCAGCGCGATCAGGCTGTGCGGGATCTTGAACGTGGAGGCCGGCAGCCGCCGCTGCTCGGCCCGCCGCCGGTCGACCACCGTACGTTGGTCGCGCTCCACGTCCAGAAGCGCGAAACCACCCGACACCCCTGCACGGCGGAAGACGTCCTGGAGATCGTCGCGCACGACCGGGGCCGCCCGCGGCGTCGCCGGCCCTCCGGCGAGACCCCGCCGCTCCGGCCCCGACTCGCATCCCGCCCCGCCGAACGCGACGAGCGCCACCAGGATCCCGATGCTCAGTAGCCCCATGGGACGGCGTTGGCGTGTCACCCTGCCCTGCGTTCCGCGCAGGCTCGCTGACCGGGAATCCTCGGGCGGCATCTCACGGGTCGTCATTCGCGCTCCTTCAGCTCGTCTTTCCCAGAGCCCGCGCGAGCAGGGCCGCGGTCTTCGCGAAGACGCCGTTGTCGATCGCGGCGCCGGGATCGTTCCGGTTGGTGTAGACGGCGATGATGATCGGGGCCCCGGACGGCGGCCACGCGATCGCGATGTCGCTGCCGGGCGCATACGCCCCGGCACCGCCTCCGGTCTTGTCACCGACCGTCCAGTCCGGGGGAGTCCCGCGCGAATGCGTTCGAAGCCGGTGATGCTGGCTTTGAGCCAGTCGTTCAGTCGCGCCCGGTCCGGGGCGGTGAGGGCGGAGCCGACGGTGAGCGCCCGCAGGTCACGCGCCATGAACGCCGGCATGACGGTGTCCCGCTTCTCGCCCGGCTCCCAGTCGTTCAGCTCCGGCTCCCACCGGTCCAGCCGGCCGACCGGGTCGCCCAGCCCGCGGTAGTAGCGAGTCATTCCCGCCGGCCCGCCGATCTGTTCGAGCAGTACGTTCGCCGCGGTGTTGTCGCTGACGGTGATGGCGGCATGGCACAGCTGTGCCACCGTCAGGCCGTTCTCGACGTTCTCCTCGGTACCGGTGATCGGTGACGGGGCGACCACCTCGTCGCGGCTCCAGCGCAGCGTGCGTTCCATCAGGCCGGGATCCGTGGTGCGCGCCTTGTGCAGGATGGCTCCGCACAGGATCGCCTTGAAGGTGGACCTGCTGGGAAAGCGCTCGTACGCGCGGTGGCCGATGGTCTCGCCGGTCCCGGTGTCGATCGCGAACGCGCCGATCCTGCCCTGGTAGGAGGCCTCCAGCCGCCGGATCTCCTGGAGCGCCCGGGCCTTGGCCTCACCGGCCGCCGTCACGGCGGGATGCCGGGACGTGTCCGCGAACGCGGCCGCCGTACCGTACGCCGTTCCGGCGAACAGGATGGAAGCCGCCAGTACGGATGATCCGACCTTCGTCCGGTAGCTCCGGTCCTTCAACGCCACTCGAACACCTCTCGCCGCCTGCTTGGAACCTCTGGAAGATCATTATCAGAACGCGCCGATCCCAGCACGCAGCCTGTTTCCTTCACGTTTCCGCACCACCCTGGGGGCGGCCGCGAGCTAATGAACCGCTGATAACCGCCTAATGGGCGCTGGTCGTGAAACCACCCAATACGACCGGCGTCCGAGCGCGGCCCCTCGCAGGCCATTACTCCAGCGAGCGGCTCTGCGTAAGGCGGAGGCCGGGCTAGGCCATGTTCGTCGTGGACGCCGCCGCGTGCGCGCCGGATGACGGATCCTGGAATGGCACTGATGGCAGGCGGGGACGGGGAATCCGATGCGTGGCAGGGTGCGGGTGGACGGCGATGTCAGCGGCCAGATGGTCGTCGGTGACCGGAACGTGGTCATCAACGCGAACGGGTCCACGGTGTCGGTCGGAGCGGGGAAGGCGCCACGGATCCGGTCGCGGCGCAGGCCCGCCCACGCGGACGCGCTGGAGCCGGACGGACGGCTCGTCGGCCGGGAGCGCGAGCTGGCGGAGGTCACGGCCCGGCTCCGCCAGGGACGGCCCGTGGTCGTGCACGGGGCGCCCGGAGCGGGCAGGTCGGCGTTCGTGCGTCAGGTCGCGGCGGCGTGGGACACGGATGTGGTGCTGGTCGCGGGGGCCGGTCAGGCGCCCCAGGACGTCCAGCAGCGCCTCTTCGAGCTCTGCTACGACGTGGAGGACTACCGGCCCGCTCCCGGGCGGCTTCGCGGGCTGATGGAGTCGATCCAGGCGCTCATCGTCGTGGACGACTTCTCCGGGAGCGACAAGGACCTCGCGGCCCTGGCGGACACCGTCCGGGCCGGCCGGCTGCTGGTGAGCATGGCCGGCCCCGTCCAGGACGGGCGTGCCTGGCCGCTGGAGCTGGGCGGGCTCACCGAAGAGCACGCCCTGGCGCTGGTCACCGCCCGGCTGGGGCGGGAGCTGGACGAGTCGGAGATCGACGCCGTCTGCTGCGTGTACGAGGCGTGCGGCGGGCATCCGGGCACGATGGTGCAGGCCGCGGCGGCGATCGAGGCGGGCCGGGGCGAGGCGCTGGGGACCGATCCCGCCGTGCTCCGGGACGCGCTGGTGGCCGGGCTGGACGCGCCCGCCCGTGCCGCGTTGGAGGTGCTGCGGGCCCTGCCCGGCGTGCCGGTCGATCCGGAACTGCTCAGGGCGCTCGGTGGCGGGTCGGCGGACGCCGCCGAGCTGGAGCGGCTCGGCCTGGCGGTGCCCGGGGCCGGAGGGCACATGCTCGCCGCGGGGTTGGAGACGGGAGCCGACCCGGCCGGGTACGCCGAGGCGCTCATCGAGTGGGCGCGGACGGCGCCGCCGCGCAGGACGGCCGCCGCGGGGCCTGTCGTGCTGGCCGTTCTAGGCGCCACCGCAAGGCGCGGCGACGATGAAAACGCCTGCCGGCTGGCCAGGGCGACCGCGCCGGCGTTCAACCGGGCGCTGCGGTGGGGGACGTGGCGGCGGGTGCTGCGCGTCGGCCTGGAATGCGCCCGGCGGATCGGATCGGCGGCGGACGTGGAGTACTTCGAGCACGAGGACCGGGCGCGGCGCTGCGCGCTGGGCATGCTGGCGGGCCTGGCGGCGGGCACTGCGGCCGGCGGCGCGGCGCTGGCCGTGCACGGTGCGGCGGCCACCGGCGCGAAGGCCTCCGGCGCGGCCGCACTGGCGCAACCGGGCATCGTCGTGGCGGTGGCCACCGCGCTGGTGGCCGCCGGGATCGCGGGCCTGGTCGCCATGCGCGGCCAGGAGCGTCCGGCGTCCGCTCCGGCCCCAGCCCCGGCGCCGTCCAGCGCGCCGTCCGCGCGGCTTCCCGAGCCGACCACGGCCTCCCCGGCCAGAACGTCCCGTTCACCGGAACCGCAGGGGCCCGCGCGGGTCGTCGCGCGCCCGTCGACGGTCGGCCCGGGCGACATGCTCACGGTGACGGCGACGGGGTTCGCGCCGCGCCGGCCGCTCAACTTCGAGGGGCTCGCCGCCCTGGACGGCGGCTCCGAGGGGATCCGGCGCGCGACGACCGACGACCGGGGTCGCGCCGAGATGGCGGTCAAGGTGCACGCGCCGCCCGCGGGCCGCTACCGCGTCCACGTGTACGACGTCCTCACCCACCTCACCCCCGGCACCTGGGTGGAGGTCGAGGGCCCGGGCCGCGGCACGGGCCGCGAGGGTGTGGAGTCCACCCCGCCGCCCGAACCGCTGGAGATTCTCGTCCGGCCGCTCACGCCCGTGGCCGGGCAGGAGTTCATGGTGATCGCCTCCGGTTTCCAGGGGGAGGAGCCCGTGCGCATCCAGGGCCCGGAGTTCGACATCACCGCGACCGCCGACGACAGCGGCCTGGTCCGCGCCGTCGTGCGGGCCCCGTCCGACGCGGGCACCTACCGGCTCACGGCGACCGGCGCCCGAAGCGGGCGGTTCGTGGGGCGGGAACTGCTCGTCAAGTCCGAATCGTGAGAGAGAGGTACGACCATGGCAGACGGAGACGACTACGACGTCCACATCGGCGGGCCGGTGTCGGGACAGGTCGCGATCGGACGGAACAACACCATCGCGTCCACCACGACCGTGGACGTGCCGGCCCTCACCCGGTTCACCGAGGCGGTCGCGCAGGCGCTGCCGACCCTGGAAATGGACGGCGAGCAGCGGGAGCGGGCGCTCGACCTCATCGACGAGATCACCCGGACGGCCCGCCATCCCCGGCCCGACCACGCGAGACTCCGCGAACTGGGCCTGTCCCTTCGGACGATCCTCGAGAGCGCCGCGGGCAGCGCCCTCCTCCCCGCCCTGCAAGCGCTCTGGCCTTGATCGCAGCGCCGGTTGGACCGCGAGCGGGCGGAGCGGCCGCCTGCTGATCATTCGAGGTTGGTGTGGCGCTCCTCCATCTCGGCCTGGTCGATGTCGATCAGCCGCTGGATGGTCAGGACGACGCTGTCGAAGAAGAGGTAGGACATCTGCTCGAAGAGGGTGCCCATGAACTGCTCGGTGTCGGCGGAGTTGTAGCCGTCCTCCCCTTCGGGGAGCAGGAGCACCAGGTCCGCCAGCCGTGCGAGAGGGGAGCCGGAATCGGCGGTCACGACCGCCAGCGCCGCGTCGTTCTCCTTGGCGGTCCTCGCCAGCGCCAGCACCGTGCGTTTCGAGCCCGACCCGCTGCACGTCACCATGAGGTCGCCGGGACCGATGCTGGGTGTGGTGACGTCGCCGGCGACATGGGTGGGGAGGCCCAGGTGCATCAGCCGCATGGCGAACGACTGCACCGCCAGGCCGGACCGCCCGGCCCCGGCCACGTAGACGGTCCCGGCCGCGCGCAGCCGTTCGATGAACCGGACCGCGTCGTCGCCGTCGGTCCGCCTCAGCGCGCTTCCGGTCTCGGTGAGCACCTGGCCCAGGCTGTCCTCGAATATCGTCTTGGCCTCTTCCCGGTCCATGCCGCCGCCCCCCTGGACGATCATCGATGGTCGTAATTGGGCTATTACGTCCTGTCATGATGAGTCATTTTCCTTGACTGGCGACGTGACAGAAGTGATGTATATGCCCATGAGTAAGCAGGATGTAGCGCCATGGTTGCATTGCGTGACAGATCTCCTTGGGGCAGGGTGGAGCACCCCGAAGGGATCTCGGCGTCTCAAGCGCGGACCTGGGCGCCGTATCGAAATCGTGGAGGCAGGCGATGACGGGCGGATCACAGGCGCCGAGGCCGCATCGTGCCTCGGAAAGCACTCCGGGACGACTCCCGCCGATCTTGACAGTGACCAATACAAAAATGGGGTTCGGCATCCCGGAACTGAGCGAATGGATAGCCACGCTGTTGCCAGACGCGGATCGGCTGGCGCGGGCAGGCCTGATGGTGCTGGCGCCGTTCCCCGCACTCCAGGAGGTCGGCCGGCTCCTGGCGGGCAGCGGCCTGGCCCACGGGGCGCAGAACCTCTGGCCCGATTCGCCCGCCTGCACCGGCGAGGTCTCCGGGACGCTGCTGGCCGGGCTCGGTTGCGCCTACGCGATGGTCGGCCACGCCGAACGCCGCCGCATCATCGGCGAGAGCGACTCGCTCATCGCCGCCAAGGCCGCGTCCGCCGCCGGGGCCGGCCTGGTTCCGGTGCTGTGCGTCGGCGAGGAGCGCCTGGGAACCGTCCCGGAGGCGGTACGCGCCGTCGCGAGCCAGGTCGAACCCGTCCTGGAATGGCTGCCTAGCGATGCCGCGCTCGCCGTCATGTACGAACCCGCCTGGACGATCGGCGGAGACCGCGCCGCCGATTCCGGGCGTTTCGTCGCCGTCGCCGACCTCCTGTCCCGGCTGACCGCCGAGCGCACCGGCCCGGTCCGGTTCCTGTACGGCGGCGCCGTCACCCCCGGAGTGTTCACCCGGCTCGCCGCGGCCGCCCGGCTCGACGGCGTCGGACTCGGCCGCGCCGCCTACGACGCCGCCATGCGCCGCGAGGTGATCGCTGAAGTCCTCGACCGGCCGCCGGCCTGAAACGGCCGGACCCGAGCCCCCTCCGAAGGAGGCGATACGGATGACTCCCGACGAACTGCTGACCACGACCCGTTCGGTACGGCTCGGCCTCGACTTCGAGAAGCCCGTCGACACCGGAGTGCTACGGGAGTGCGTCGCCCTGGCGCTCCAGGCGCCCAACGGCCACAACGACCAGCTCTGGCACTGGATCGTCGTGACCGACCCTGGCAAGAGATCCGAGCTGAGCGGCTGCTACGCCCAGGCGGCCCGTCCCGTCATCGACGACATGGGCAGGGACCCCGCGAAGGCCCGCCTGCACCGGGCCTCGGCCCATCTGGCCGACCACATGGCGCGAGCTCCCGCACTGGTCGTGGTGTGCTTGCAGGTACCGCCGGAGGCGCTCGCCGAGCAGTTCACAGCCCTCGGTTACCGGACTCCGGTGGAGCACCTCGCGAACTCGGTCTACTACGGCTCGGTCTGGCCCGCGGTCTGGAGCTTCATGCTCGCACTGCGCAGCCGCGGCCTCGCCTCCGCCGTCACCGCACTGCACCTCGCGGCCGAATGTGAAGCCGCACGCATCCTGCAATTGCCGGACGGCGTCACACAGTGCGCACTGCTGGCCGTCGCCCACCCCAAAGACGGGGTCTTCAAACGCGGCCCGCGCAAACAGGCCGAGGAGGTACTGCACTGGAACACCTGGCAATAGCCGAGCCCGCTCCACGCATCGAGCGCACCGATCGGGTGCCCTATCTGATCCTGAACGGCACGCTCATCGCTTACAGATCGCCGCGCCGTCGCCGCTCGGCTTCGATCTCATCAGCGAGAGCTGATCGCTCGGCTTGATGCTGGGCGAGAAGCTCTGCGCTGTATTCTCTCCATTCGTCCTCCTGGGCCGCGGTCATCTGGGGTCCATTGATTTCGGATTCGATATCCGGGTGGGCATCGTGAAATCGTGCGAACAGCAAGCCCATCTCCAGGCTGTGCCGCCGGTTGAGCTCAATGCGTCGCGGATCCATCGCCGTCACGCCTCCAACGATCCTCACGGAGTGCCAACTGGTCGGGCACCGCCAAGGCTATTAGCGTGGAGTCGACCGGTTTCGGGTAGACGTTCGCCCAAGGTCTTCAAGGTGGCTCGGCAAGCCGCTCCGGAGCCGCGTCGGGCCTTCTGGGTGTCTGGCCTTCGGCGGTCAGCCGGCGGGGGTCCAGCCGGCGGCTGTGGCGATGCTGTTCAGGCGCCGGGCCACGGTGGCCGGGTCGGCGACGGTGACGGTCAGGCCGGGGTGGTGTAGCAGCCGGAGTGGATCGAGACCGGTCACCGGGGTGTGGAAGCGGACGCAGACGCCTTGTGCGGTGCTGGTGCCGAAGGTGAGTCCGCGGTCGGCCAGTGAGAGGTGCGGGCCGATGACCTTCCATGCGGCGTAGGGACCGGTGGTCTCGGCTCCTGCCACGTTGTCCAGCGGTGTCCGTACCGTCCAGGGCCCGAACCGGACGTGCAGCCCGGCAGGTGCAAGGGTCAGGTGGCAGGTATCAGGCCGGATCCCCAGTATCGACAGCCAGCGGGCGAAACGGTGGTCGAAGGCGAAACCGTACCGCTCGACATCGGATTCGGTAGGCATAGGGTCCCTATCTGAGCCGCGAGGTGTGGTCGGCGGTGAGGCGGTCGTGGGCGGTGTCGTCAGCGCACCCGCATCCCGGACTGCGCGTCGTAGGGGCTCTACACGGGCTTGTCATCCGGGGCCTGCCGTCGCGTGGCGAGTGCGGCCGTCGTCAGCGCCTCCATGCGCCGGCACGCACGTGCGTAGAACCTGAGCTGTGTGGCCCGGCCGAAGAGGATGAAGCCGAGGCGCACGATGGGGTTCGGGATGGGCGCCCGTTGTGAGAAGCCGTGCAGGTGGAACTCCACCTCGCCGGTGTCGAGCCATTTGCGCACTTCCTGGTCCATCTGGCCGCGTTCGAGATGCCCCTGCAGCGTCCGGTAGTTCCAACCCCACACCCGTGCCCGGCGCCCGTCCTGCTCGATGATTCCGTCGACGACGTCACCGACGCGGAGGCCGAGGTAGAAGCGCAGCCCGTAGAACCGGCCTTCGAGCAGCATGTTCCGGCCCGGCTCCGGAGCCCCCGAACGGCAGATCTCCCGGATGATGCCCGGGTCGGCGTACTCATAGTTCCGTGCCAGCCGGCAAGCGATCTCCCAGCTTCCACCCGGAACGGGCGGGCCGGGCGGCTCCGCGGGCAGCGGCTGCCGGTAGTCGTCGACATGCCAGCCGTCTTCCGGGCGGGTCATGTCGTGCCGGCCCGGATCGAAGTTGAGAGGGAGTCGATGCAGGCCGGCGTGCCGCCGCCGCATTCGCCGCTGGATGCGGGTGCGCCGACTCATCGGGCCGTTCTCTCCGGCCGGCGGTGCCGCTCTGAGCGTGCACCATCGGCACGGCGGCGGGCCACGCGCTGGGCGGCGGCGTAGGCCGGGCCGCGCACCTGCTGGAGCAGCCCCGCCGGAAGCAGGCCCTGTACGGGATTGCGGGCCGGATCGAAGCGCATCGGTTCGCTGCCATCGCTTCGCGCGGGTCCCTGCAGCCGCAGTTCGCCGAATCGTTCCCACGAGCCGAACTCGGTCGCCACCACTAGATCCAGCAGCGCCGGCGCCTCCTCCAGAGCGCGCGCGAGCGGCGCGAGACCGGCCGGTACGATCCGGCCCCGCCGAGCGACAGCACCCAGCAGGACCCGGCGGTCACCGGCCCGGTACGCGAGCAGCGAGCCGTAGAAGGCAGGGCTCCACCTGGTCGCGGGCCGCAACAGGTGGCGGCCCAGCCGGGTATGCCCCGTGGTGGCCAGCAGCAGTTCCCCGATGGCCTCCGCCTCCGCGTCACCGGACCGCGGTTGCCGCCATCGCAGCGCCAGACCCAGCACGTCCGGCAACGCGGGCGGCAGGCCCAGCGCTCGGGACAGCCGTACTTGGCCCCGCAGTTCCGTGCGGTCGTCCAGGAACGGGACCCCCCAGTACCGGGACGTCCCGTGCAAGGTCAACGTGGCTTCGACCACCAAGCCCTTGGGGTGCAGGGGCCGGTCGCGCAACCGTGCCGCCAGAGCGGAGGCCCGCGCGAACGCCGCCGTGACCGCGCGGGCGAGGCGCCGCTGCCGCCCGGGCCCGGACGGCTCCGCCCGTTCGGTCTGGACTTCCACGTCACCGATCACGTGACCGCCGGAGAGCTCGGCGACCCGGGTGCAGAAATGCGTCCACATATGAAGCTGCATTTCCTTGGCGATGCCCAGCTTCGCATAGAGGAATTCGGCCATCCGGTCCCCGCTCCGCGCCCACGACTCGATCGTGAACACCAGGTCGCCCTCCCGGTCGTCCCTCGCCCGGAACTCGATCTCCCCGGCCTCCAGGTGGCCGCGCAGCGTCGCGAACCTGAAGGAGACCGCTGTACGTTCCACCACCCGGACCGGGCAGTTCCAAGGCCCTGGCATGTGGACGACGTACTCGTCTCCCGCCTCCAGCGGGTCCGAAGTCCTCGAGGTCTTGTCGAAAACGGCGACCTCAACCGGTGATGCGGCGTTGAGGTCGTCACCCAAACGCGTGATCAACTGCGCGGCTGTCAGCGAGCTTCCGGAGACGCGGACCGTGTAACGCCGCTGGTAGGTCGGCCCGACACCCTGCCGCGAATTCTGCACCCGGCCTCCACCGCGATGCGGGATCCGCTCGAGTTCCGAGACCGCCCTTGTACGCAGCCGACGCCGAGAGACCCGGCGAGAATGCCGCAGCCACCGCCACCCGGCGATTCCAATGCCCGCGGGCCAGCGCACCGCACGTGCGCGCCGCCGCCAACGTACTCGCACGGCGCCCCCCGATGCCGCCGATCGTTTCCCCGCCGCACTGCAGGTCCGTACCCCCTTTGACCAGGCCGAACCGCTACACCGAGCTGGGGCGCGGAACCCGGCGCCGTCCTCCGAACCAGGTGGACGCTTGGGCAGGCCGTACGGGCTGCAACCTCGCCAGGTCCCGCTGCCGTACGGCCAACGGGCGAGACGCCTCAGCTCCGCCGGACGGGTTCGGGGTCGGGAGTGCCGCCCGATGTGGACGTCGTGGTCGTCTCCGACTGCCGCGGTCCTGCCTCTCTGATCATGTGGTGCCGGGGCCGACAACGGTGAGCTGCTGCCGGATGGTGCGTCCGCTGCGCTGGCCGGTCACGGTGAGCGGGTACTCGCCCGGCTCGGACGGGGCCTTGGCCGTCAGCCGGACCCGGCCCTGGTCGTCGGCCACCGGCGCGGCTCGGGCCCGGCCGTGGGCGGCCTCGGTGACGGTGATCCCTGGACCGTCGAGCTGCACCGGCTCTCCGGGCTGGAAACCGGAGGCGTCGACGGCGAAGTCATGTCCGGCCTCGGGAGTCGGCGGATCGACGTCCATGTCCAACGGCCCGGGCGGCGGAGTGGACTCATCGCGTTCGGCGCCGGTGCCCGCTCCGGCGTCGGTGCGCCGGTCCGCGCCCTGGACCCGTACCCAGGTGCCGGGAGTGAGGTGGGTGAGGACGTCGTAGACATGGATGCGGTACCGGCCTTCGGGCGGCGCGTGGACCTTGGTCCGCATCTCGGCGCGGCCCTGGTCGTCGGTGGTGGCGGGCCGGACTCCGCTCCAGCCGCCGTCGAGAGCGGCCAGGCCCTCGAAGTGCAGCGGCTGGCGCGGCCGGAAACCCGTCGCCGTCACCGTGACCATGTCGCCCGGCGCGAGCACCGACGGGTGCGCGCCGACCTGCCCCGGGCCCTGCGGGGCCGGTGAACGAGGAGTCCTCGTCGGGGCGGCGCCGGTCGGCGCGGGATGCCGGGCCGAGGGCACGCTGGAGGCCACCGGTTCTGGTGCCGACACCGGGTCCTGCTGATCGCCACGGGTGGCGACGGCGCCCGCGACCGCGGCCGCTACCACCGCGGTGGCCACTGCCGCGATGATGCCCGGATGCGCCAGCGCGGCCGCGCCCGACGCCTGCGCACCGGAGGTCGCCGCACCATGCACCGCGAGCGTCGCGCCGCCGGCCGCGGCCCCCGCCGTCAGGCCGGCCAGCATGCCCAGCGCGCGGCGCCTCGCCCGGTCCTCCTGCTCGAAGTACTCCACATCGGCCGCCGACCCGCTCCGCCGGGCACAGTCCAGACCGATGCTCAGCACCCGCCGCCAGGTGCCCCACCGCAATCTCCGGTTGAACGCGGGCGCGGTGACCCTGGCCAACCGGCAGGCCGCCGCATCGTCGCCGCGCTCCGCGGCGGCGGTCAGAACGGCCAGCACGACCGGCCCCGCGGCCGCCGTCGTGCGCGGCGCCGCCGCCCGCGCCCATTCGATCAGCGCCTCGGCATATCCACCCGGGTCGGCTTCGCCCTCCAGGCCCGCGGCGAGCAGGTGACCACCCGGCCCGGCCACGGCCAGGCCGAGCCGTTCCAGTTCGGCGGCATCGGCCGGGCCATCCGCCAGGACGCCGAGCAACTCGGGCCCGACCGGCACACCGGGCAGGGCCCGCAGAACCTGCAGCGCGGCCCGGGCTTCGGCGTTCAGCCCGGCCACCAGCGCCCTGCGCAGCATGACCGGGTCGCTGCCCAGCGCCTCGGCCCGCCCCGCCTTCAGCGCCGCCGCGGCCTGCACCAGCATGCCCGGATGTCCGTGGCAGGCCTCGTACACGCAGCGGGCGGCATCCCGCTCCGGCTCGTCCAGCTCCCGTCCGAGCCTGGCGGTGACCAGCGCCAGAGCGTCCTTCTCAGCGAGCCCGCCCAGCTCCAGCGGCCATATGCTCTCGTCTTCGACGGCACCGGCCGTGTTCACCAGCAGCCGGCCCTGCGGCACCGTCTCGGCCAGGTCGGCGAGGTCCCTGGCCCTCCCCGCGAAGTCGTCCACGACGATCAGCGCCTGAATCGAGCTCATCAGCTCGCGAAGCCGCGCGGGAGCGGGCCGGTAGTCCTCCACGTCGTAGCAGAGCTCGAAGATCTGCTGCACGACGTCCTCACACGCCTGACCCGCCCCGCTGATCCACACCACGTCGCCGTCCCACACCGCCGCGACCTGGCGCACCAGCGCCGACCCGCCCACGCCCGGCGCGCCGTGCACGACCACCGACCGTCCTCCGCGGAGCCGGGACGCCACCTCTTGCAGCTCGCGGTCCCGTCCGACGAACCGGTCGTCCGGATCAGGCGCGTGCGCGTGGGCCGGTTCGGTCCGGGACCGGATCCGCGGCGCCTTCCCGGCTCCGATCGACACCGTCGACCCGTGCGCGTTGACGACCACGTTGCGGTCGCCGACGACCATCTGGCCGCTGACTTCCCCGTCCACCCGGACCCTGCCACGCATCGGCTCCCCGTCCCGCGCCTCACCAGTGCCGTTCCAGGGTCCGTCACCCAACGCGCATGGATCTGTACGATGAGAAAACATGGCCGGGCCCGGCCTCGGCCGGACACCAGGCCGCCCGCTGGGGTAAGAACCCGAGCTCACCACCAAGCCGCCCGGAGCCACCGCCATTCTGGGCGGCGAGGTGCGAAGCCGCGACCGGTCCGCGCTGCCTGGGCGGCGGGCCCCTGCCCTGCGAGGGCGGGGCAGGTCGGCGCACCCGGGCGGCGCGTGCTGTGTCCGGTCGTCAGTGAACGGTGAGCCGGTCAGTGCGGGTCACCGTCGCGGCGTCTAGGGCGGCACCCGCAGCCTCCAACTGCAGCCCCGCACCGCCGCCGATCGTCGGCAGCTGCGGTTGCTTGTCTCGCCGCGCACGGTGCTGCGCTGGCATGCCCGCCTGGTGCAACCGGTGCGTTCACGGTGAACTGGTCGGTGTGGGCACCGGGTGGCGCCCTCGACGGTGTGGAAGATTCTCAAGGACGCCGGTATCGGCCCCGCGCCTGCGCGAGCCGGGCCGAGCTGGCGCCGTTCCTGGCCGGCGTGGCCGCGCACCCGTTGGGGGACTGGGTGGCTCGGCAGGCCCGCAACCTGCTGATGGACCTGGGGCGCCGCGCGCCAACGCGATCACCGAACGCTGCGCCGGCAGTGTCCGCCACGAGTGCACCGACCGGAGGCCGCCAGAGAGGAACGCCGCCACCTGCGGCCAGCCGTACCTCCCGACTTCGCTCACCTGGCGTGACGCTAGCGGGCGGGTGGGAGACGATGATTAACCGGTAATCGTTCCAAAACGATCAAGGTGCCCGTCCCGGTCGTGGGACAGGCGCCTGAGGTGGGACTTCGCGGTGGGCGATACTGGGATTGAACCAGTGACCTCTACCGTGTCAAGGTAATGCACGATCTCCTCCGACCTGCGCAGTTGGGAGTCTGTGCACGTCAGAGCCGGTGGCTACGTATTGTTCCGCCGGTCATGGCAAGATCCAACGAAGAGATGATCTCCTATTCCCTCCAGATCCTGGGGAGAAGATCACCCCTGCAGGTAGCGATCTGCAGTTGGTCTGGAAGGACGTTCAACAGCACATGTAACAGCGTCGTGTCCGGGGCAAGTCGTACAGAGCTCTTGAGAGAGATGGACGCATCGCCGCCGCGTTGTCCGCGACAGTCCTTCACCGAGTTGCCCAGGGTGGTGTCGCGGATCCCTACGGCACTGGCCTACAAGTGCCAGGCGTGGGCCCTCCAGGACCATCCAGCAGCTCTAGCTTGTGCGCTCGGAAGGTGCGGATTGACACTAGTTCCGCTAACCTCTAGGGGCACGTACGGCCCGTCGGGCTTCCGCCGCACCCGTGGTTTAGGAAAGCCCCCACCCGTAGGAGTAGCTCATGCTGCCCATCCGCGTGTCTGTGGTGGCGCGCGCCCATCCGCGCCCGTGTTCTCAGGTCCACCGATGAGTATCGAAAGCAGCGTAACGCTGCGCGTCGGTCACCTTCCGTCTCTGCAGCAGCAGAACCTCGTCAGCGTTGTTCCCGAAGACAATGTTAGACGAGCGGAAAGTCTTATGTCGCTGCACTGCTTCAGCCAACTCCCAGTGATGCCTGATCAGTTCACCGTGATTGGTGCTGTCACATGGGAATCCATCGCCGCTGCCCGAATGGCTGGTAGAGAAGACTCCGTGACCTGTGCGATGTATCCGGCTGAAGTTGTCTCCGTGGATACCGAAATGAGGCAAGTGCACTCAGTGATCCAGCGGAGCGGGTTCATCTTCGTGCAGGACGAGCACGGTGTCGTCGATGGCATTATCACGCTCTTCGACGCTAATATGGCGGTCGAAAAACTCACAGGACCGCATCTGCTTATCGGCGAGATCGAGTGGCGGCTCCGCAACATACTCGACCGAGCGTACGAGCGTGCTGCTATCCAGCATAGCTCGCCCAACGGTCGCCTTACCCTCGGCAATATCGAGACCTCTTTTCGCAGTCGCGACATCTGGGAAAGTCTCGGGTGGAGAGTCGATCAGCAAGTGTTCGTCGATGAACTACGAAAAGTACGGGAAATACGAAATAAGTTCGCCCATTACGAGAGCGGCTGGCCGGAACCTCTCCCTGACGAGGAGTGCCAGCGGTTGAGCGGCTTCCTGGACTGGCTGAGGCGTCTAAATCCAGCTGGTTGAGCAGTTGATCTCGTAGTACCGCACGACGGAGGCGAACGCCTGACCGCCATAGCTGGCGGTCAGGCGGCACGTCCACCTACTGGGAGGCCTTGCCAGGTATGCTGGATGGAGATGTCCCTATAGCCCGCCTCGGATACTTGGCATATTATAGGAGCGGCTAATCTTGTCGACTGTGATTAGATACTCCGCAGAACAGCTTCTTCTGCAACAGGCCGACGCTGGTAGCGCCGTCAGTGAGGTCATTGCCAAAAGACTGACCGAGAGTAATGGCCTCATCGTCTCGAAAGCCGAACGTCGACTCTGGGATGAGGGCCTCTTTTCGCTGGCTAGCGACCTGGTTGATGCAGGGCGGGGCAAGGTAGAGATGCTCATCGAGTATCAGCTGCCCTTGACGAGTAAGCGCGCGGACGTGGTACTAGCTGGTGTTGACCGTCGGACCGGTGCTTTTAGCTACATTGTAGTGGAACTCAAGCAATGGACTAGTGCCGAAGTTTGGAAGGAAGATAGAAGTCGTGTCCTGGTCCGCAGTTCGGGTGACAGAGCTCACTTGCATCCGCTCCTGCAGGCGAGAGGCTACTGTGACTATATGGCGGATTTTCTTGAAGCGCTAGACGGTAATGTGAATTCCGTACATGCTGTTGCGTATCTCTATAATGCAGATCGTGACAGCGTTTACGACCTTCACGACATGCTCCAAGATAGCCGGTCCAAGCTGTTCACTCGAACTACGCGGAGGGCGTTCATTGGCTATCTGCGTGACCTATTTTCTGAAGCGCCAGGGAGTGTTGCAGCTGAGCGGCTCTTGAACAGCGCTGTGGCACCTTCAAGAAGTCTTCTCAAAAACGCTGCAACGGAAGTCCGCAATCGTCAGCAGTATACGCTTTTGGACGAGCAGCGATTGGCCTATGAGATGGTACGTCATGCCGTTTATTCTGCCCAGAGAAGAGGCGATAAGAGAGTAATTGTCGTCACCGGGGGACCTGGTAGTGGGAAGAGTGCGATCGCGCTTTCGCTCCTAGGTGAACTCAGCCGCCAAGGTTACTCTGTGCTGCATGCAACTGGCTCAAGATCGTACACTCAGGCGATGCGTCGATATGTAAGCTCGGGCTCCGCTTACACTAAAGCGATGTTCAAGTATTTCAACGATTTTAACGAGGCGGAACAGAATTCGATCGATGTGCTGATCTGTGATGAGGCGCAACGGCTTAGAGAAAGTTCAGGCACTCGGTTCGCTCCGGCGCACCTGCGCGAGAAGCGATCACAGGTTGATGTATTGATCCACGCGTCTCGGGTTCCGGTGTTCTTTCTAGATGAGCATCAGATTCTCAGGCCGGGGGAGGTGGGAACGCTCGACTATATCAAGAAACATGCAGAGAAAAGCGGCATATCCATGACCCATGTCCCACTGGATGAACAATTTAGAGTTGGCGGCAGTCACAAGTACGAGGATTGGGTCGCCAGATTTCTGGGATTGAGTGCTGGGCCGTTGGAACCGTGGGACGGCGATTCTTTCAAGCTTGCAGTTGCTGATTCCCCCCTGGGGGTTGAGAATTATCTAAGCGATAAGCTCGTAGATGGATATTCGGCGCGAATTACTGCCGGTTTCTGTTGGCCTTGGAGTGAGCCTGAGCGCAATGGGCTGGGGGAACTATCGCTTATCTCTGACGTGATTATAGGGGACTGGTCCCGTCCCTGGGCCGTCAAGGGGGGGCGCTCCATTGGCGATGCGCCGCCAGGAGATTTGTGGGCAGTAGATCCAGAAGGATTTGGACAGGTAGGGTCCATTTATGCAGTGCAGGGATTCGAATTTGACTGGAATGGCGTAATTATCGGACCCGACCTTGTCTATCGAGATGGCCGCATGGTGACAGTGCGAAATGCAAATAAAGATCCTGCGCTCCGCGCGCGCAGTGTTAACGATTCAGAGGCTGATCACTTCATACGACAAGCCTACTGGGTTCTTTTTACTCGCGCACTTTTGGGCACTGTCGTCATCTCTGCTGATAGTGAAACGCAAGATTATCTTGCGAAGATAATTCCGAGGATGTGAATATCGAAGTGTGTCATATGTCATAAAGCAACGTCCAGCAAGGCGCTCGATGTTCAGTGGTCTGATGGACATGGAGACGTTGCCGGAGAGCGCAGTGGTGACTGGGCAACTCACCTCCTTGGCGATGTCCGAGAGACGCGGGACGTCCGCGGGCGACTCGACGGCACGGCGGCTCGAGTGGCCGTAGGTGTCGAAACCGAGTCGCTGATGGCAGTCTCCGTTGGGCCGCCGATGGGGTCGCCGACCGCCGCGCCGACGCGCGGCGGGTGGTCGTCCGCCGCTGAGCGAAGTGGAGGTATAGAACGGCCCCATTTCGCTGGAAAGTCGTGTTCTGCCGGTGCCCGTGCTGATTTCGCGCTACCCGCGGGCCGACCGATATACGTACTCCGCGTGTCGATACCCGCTCGCTCCTGCCGGGAACACCGACACGAAACCCGAATGCCATGATACCTCTCGTCTCGAGCGGTCTCCCGCCCGTATTGAGCAAAACCGGTGTGTTCGCATCAGCAGCCAGCAGTGACGACCTAGCTGTCGCCGGCGACCGGTCAGTGGACCCTGGGCCGACGATTCTCGTCGGCCCAGGGGGCGTTCGGCGCCGTGCATTCACCGTGGCCGGCCAGCGCTCCAAGGTCGGTGCGGTCGCAGCGGCATGGTGCTGGGCAATGCTTGAGGTGACTGCCGGACGAGCGCGAGATGACGGGTACGAGCTTTACTCATCGGCGTTCCAGGCAGGCTGTCAGTTGCTCAAGAAGATTCAGGGCCTGCGAGTCGCTCTGCCACGCATTTTGCAGGCGTTGGTGTACCTGTGATCGGCGGCTTGAGTTCAAATCCAGTTTGAGTGCGGTGTCGCGAAGTATGGATATCTGGACGCTGTAGGTCTCGGGCATCAGAGCTGCGCGCGCGATGTGGTCTGCGTAGAGCGTCTCGGCGTGGGAGGCGAGGACGGGGACTGGCAGGCGGCGTCGCAATGCGGGTGCGGGTGTGTGACTGCGGGCTTGACGACGGTTGGACGCCCGCCAGGCAGCCCAGTTCTCGGACGGTAGTGCCCCGATGGCGCCGACTTCGTCGAGCCATTCGTGTCCAGTCTGCTGGGCCCGTTCCAGATAGCGGGTCAGCAGTTGGGCGGCGGCTCGCGCGTCATGGTCGGCCGTATGGGCGCGAGGCAATGGGGTGCCTTCTGCTTTCGTACAAGCCTCAAGCGTGAGGGAGTGGGGGTCCCTACCGAAGCGTCTGGCGAGGTTGAGGGTGCAGAGGGTGAGGAGATCGTCGGGTACGGCGCCGGCGCGTGCGAACTCGGCCAGCAGCATCGCGATGTCGAACATCGCGTTGTGCGCGACGATGACGGCTCCTTCGACAAGGCCGGCGAGGTCCCCGGCGATGTCGGCGAACGTCGGGGCACCGGCCAGGTCGCCGGCCGTCAGGCCGTGTACATGAGTGGGGCCGGGGCCAGTGTCGTTGTACAGGACCGTGGTGTAGGCGCGCTGCGGTGTGCCGTCCGGGCCGAGGCGGTGGACGGCGACTTCGACGATTCGATCCTGCGACGGGTCCAGGCCGGTCGTCTCGACGTCGATGACGGCGTAGGGGAGTGTGCCGATGCGATGCCGGACCGGCGCGGCTACCGGTGCTGTGGAGTGATGGGCAGGAGCGCTGGTACGGGCGGCTTCGGCGAGCTGGGGGAGCGCAGCCCATGTGGTCGGCACATCCAGTTTGCGGGCGGCGTATGCCATGGTGAGCAACTCGTCTCCGAGCACGTCGTCGTACTTGTCGATGAGTTTGTCGGGGACCAGGCCCGCGAGATCCTCCGGACGGGGAGCAGGGCTGCCGGCCAGGTCGCTCAGCAGGTCGGCGACGTGGTGAGGCGAGGCGTCGGAGAGGTTGAGGACGGTTCCCTGTTGTCCGACCGTGATGCCGCGCTGGTGCAGGGCCAGGGCGAGGGTGTTGACGATGGTGTCGCCGCGGAAGGGGATGAGGAGGGTCTCCTTGCCCCAGCCGACGATCGGCGTGCTCGACAGTTTGAACCGCTCGTAGGCGTTGCGGCCCTCGGTGAGCAGGTGCTGCGCTCCAGCGTCGAGGTAGATGGGCATGTCCGCGCTCTCGTATACCAGCCGCATCTCTTGCCTGACCCGGTCGTGGACGTCGGCGGCGATGCCGGTGAAGGACGGGGCGCGCCCGCCGCCGGCCGGCGTCAGCTGGACGACCTTGGCACGCTGGTCCACCGCGACGATCTTCCAGCGCTTGCCCGCGAAGATCAGCAGTCCGCCTTCCAGCAGCGGCTGGGCGGTTGGCAGGGAACCGAGCGTGCGGCTGCCGGTGACGAGCCGGTACTCCTCGGGTGAGGCGAAGGCGGCGAAGAAGGTGTAGTGGTTGGCGATGCGTTCACCGGCAAGGCCGTGCAGGAGCAGCCCGTCGGGTTCCTGCCGGATGAGGTCGGCGGTGCCGAGGTCGCGAAGCAGAGTGGCGTACAGCTGGGGTGTGATGTGCCGGAACGGACCGTGAGCGCACAGGACCTGGTAGGCGTCGCGCGGTGTGACCCCGCCGTGCTGGGAGATCATCGACAGCAGTTGCTGGATCAGCGTGGACAGATGCAGGCCGCCGGTGTCGGGCGGCTCGTACCAGCGGTTCAGGAGCAGGTTGACGGTGGCGATGACCTGTACCAGCTGGAGCCGCAGCTCGTCCTGGGGCGGCGACTTGGCTGTGATCTCCGGTTCGGGAGCGTACATGCGCAGCGTCGCGGGGCCGCCGCGCCGGCCTGCGCGGCCGAGGCGCTGGCGCAGTGCGGCCACGCCGGGTGGTGCACCGATCTGAGCGACCGACACGATGGAGCCGATGTCGATGCCCATCTCCAGCGTGGAGGTGCAGATGCCGGTGATGGGCAGCGACCGGTCCTTGAGACGGGCTTCGGTGTCCTCGCGGATCTCCTTGGACAGGTTGCCGTGGTGGGGGACGAACTCGTTGGGAACGCCGGCTCGCCGGCAGCGGGAGACCAGCATGTCGGTGAGTTCTTCGACGTTTGCCCGGGAGTTGGCGAAGACCAGGTTGTTGCTGCCGCGCAGGGCACGGAACAGGTGGTCGGCGATCGCGATACGCCCGATCCCGATGGTGTGCTCGGGATCATCACCGTCCTCGGCGCCGTCCTTGGTGTGGCGGGGGTCGGCGTTGAGGTAGCCGCGCACCTGCAGTCGCAGCTCTTGGGCGTCGGAGGCGGACGTGACGAGCTTGGCGGCGCTTCCGCGGCCCGGGCGTAGGAAGTCGGCCGCGGCGTCCATGTCACCGAGGGTGGCTGATAGGCCGATGCGCGGGATTGAGCGGCGGACGGCGAGTTCGAGCCGGTGCAGCAGTGACTGCAGTTGTGCCCCGCGTTCGGTTCCGATGAACGAGTGCAGTTCGTCGATGACGATGTGGCCGACCGGCTGGAACATCGCGGGAACCTGCGTTCCCCGATTGACGAACAGCGCCTCGAGCGACTCGGGCGTGATGAGCACGATGCCGGAGGGCTGCTTGACCAGCTTGGCCTTGCGGGAGGCGTCCACGTCACCGTGCCAGCGGTGCACGGGTATCCGGAGCTGCTCGCAGAGCTGCTCCAGCCTACCGAACTGGTCGTTGATGAGCGCCTTGAGCGGACCGACGTAGACCGCCCCGAACCCGGACCGCGGCGGGCCCGATGCCAGCGCGGAGCAGATCGGCAGGAAGGCCGCCTCGGTCTTGCCCGACGCGGTTGCGGCGGAGACCAGAACATCGTCCTGCGCGCCCAGGATGTGCGGGATCGCGACTTCCTGGGCGTCGTGCAGCGCCGACCATTGCTGCTGCCAGATCCAGCGCTGAACGCCTGGATGCAGCAGCCGGAAGGAGTCAGAGCCGGAAGGTGCTGAGGCCGTCATCGTCGTCCCCTGCCGCCGGTCCGGAGGACTCCTTCTCGTCGGCCGTCTCGTCCAGCGGTTCCAGATCGGGGTTGTGCTCTGGAGCAAGCGTGACCGTGCCGACCAGCTCCTTCCAGTCAGCCTGCGAGTTCTGCTCGAGTACTGCCAGCAGGTCGCAGAAGGTCTTGATGGTGGTGCGCGGAGTGCGGAAGTAGGCGTCACCGACCTTCTCCGAGCAGTGCCGCATGAACGCCAGGATCGCCTCGTCCGGAACCAGATGGGCGCTTTCGTCGCCCGAGGCGTAGACATGCCGGAGTTTGGTCAGCAGGACGTAGAAGTCCTCCTGTGTGAGCGGCTGCAGCCGCAGCACCGGCCCGGAAAGGTCTACCAGTCCTTCGGTGACAAAGGAGTTCTCGGCCAGACGCGACTGCAGCGCCGGGTAGCTGAAAAGCCCGCGCCTCGAATCACTGAGGAACTCGGGGGTGCCTCCGAAGAGGAAGCCCAGGTGGGCACTGTTGCCTTGCAATGTGTCGTTGAGGATGCGCAGGATCTGCTCGTAGTTGGAATTGCGGGCCCGGGTCGAGCCGAGCTTGTACAGGTTCACCATCTCGTCGGTGCAGATGAGCAGCCCGTCGAAGCCGGCGAGCCGGACGAATCTGCTCATCAGCTTGAGGTGGTCGTACATGGTGCCGTCATCGACGATCGTCCGTACGCCCAGTGCGGCGCGTGCGTCGGTCCGGGTGCTGAACTCCCCGCGCAGCCAGCGCACGGCGGCCGCCTTGAGGTGCTCGTCGCCGCTGTCGTGACCGCGCCAGTACGCGCCGACGACCTCGGCGAAGTCGTAGCCGCCCGTCAGCTCCGACAGGTGCGCCAGCCGCGCCCTGATCACTTGTTCGGGTGAGGTGCCCGTCTGCTCGGCCTCGCTCAGCGCCGTGGACACGAACCGCTCCACCACGCTGGCCAGTGCACCACCGTCGGGCTTGGAACGGGTGGACAGGTTGCGCATCAGTTCGGCGTACAGTCCTCGCGCCTGCCCTCCGGTGGCGTGCAGCCGACGATCAGGATTGAGGTCGGCATGCGCGGTGACCAGGCGCTTCTCCATCGCGATCGAACGCACCAAATGCAAGAAGAAGGTCTTGCCGGCACCGAAGTCGCCGATGACGAACCGGACGGCCGAGCCCCCGTCCGCGACGCGTTCGACATCGGCCAGCATGGCGCGGACCTCGGCCACCCGGCCCACCTGGACGTGGTGCTGGCCCGCCCTGGGAACGACCCCGGCGCGCAGTGACTGCAACAGGGCATCGCGTTCGCGTGGCCGGATCCGGGTCGTGGCGGTCACAGCATCGCTCCCAGCGCGTCGTGGTTGATCTCCAACGGGTCCTCTCCTTCGACCGCCGGCTCACCGGCGACCTCGAATGCGGCTTCGTTGATCCGGTCCAGCGCCCCGTCCGGCAGCACCCGGTGCGCGGCGGCCAAGTCCTCCCAGGCAGACCTCGGCAGTTGCTCCTGGGCCGCCAATTCGTGGACGAGTCTGGAATGCGGCATGTCCAGGCCGGTCACCGGCTTGTCGTCGACCGCAGCAGGCGTCGCCTGCTTGGCCGCCGGGGTTGCGGCAGGCTCCTCGTCGGCGAACACGGAGCCGAGCAACGCGGCGACTTCGGCGGCCTCGGCGACCCTGGCCGCCAGCACAGCCGGATCCAGCGTGAGAGCGGCCGTGCCGTCAGCACGCGGCTGCTCAGGGGGAGGCGGCGGGACGGCATGCCCTGGATCCGGCCGTCCTGGCCGGACGACGACGGGTTCGGCAGCGGGAGCTGCTCCGGCGGTCGCGGCCTGCAACCTGCGGTCCATCTCGCCGGGTGCGAGCTCCAGCAGCTTGGCGATGCGCCGCAGAGCGGCTGCCTCGGCCGGGTCGATCCGGCCGTCGGCCGCGGCGACGGCGGCGAGGAAGTCGGCGACGTGTTCGCGCTGCCCGTGGTCCATGCCCTGGACACGGCGCGACAGCCCGGACAACTTGATCTCGGTGGTGAGCAGCCAGCGCAGATGCGCCCGCAGCCGCCTGCGTTCACCTGCCGTCAGCCCCAGCGCCTGCTCCAGATGGCTGGTCAGAAGCTGTTTCTCTTCAACAGCGACGTGACCGTCGGCGGCGCTGACCGCCCCGCCCAGGTGCATCAGAAGCATCGCCGCCTGGTAAGCCTGTGAAGGCGTCGCCTCCAACCGCTCCTCGGCGTGGAACAACAGGATCGAGCCGGCCTGCGGGACCGGCCCGCCGAAGCGCGGATCCGGCTCCAGGCCGATCCCGGCGTGCTCGAGGATCTGTGCCAGGGCGATGACGGACTTCTTCGTCGGACGCTCTTCCTCGACCCAGGCCAGCCAATCGGCGACCGGCACCGTCGACATTGGGAATCCGCCCAGCCGTGAACGCGCCCAGTCCACGAATGTGGCAGCCGGCCCCGACTCCAGATCGATCAGCTCAGGCGGCAGCAAGGCCGTACCGGCCAGGCTGTGACGCAGTCCAGGGTCCCTGCCGACCAGACGGCTGAACGGATCCAGCGCCTCAGCGCACTCCTCGGCGAGACCCTTCAGCCTGCGCAACGGCAATGGCTGGTCGAACACATCCGGAGTGCCCGCACACGCCATCCGGAACAGCCCCTGAAAGCCGCTGCTCGCCGGACGGTAGACAAACGTCAGATCAGGTTCCGTGGGCTGGAGCCGGAACCCGTCGGGATGACGATCGTCGAAGCGAAGCGCGAAGAGGCGCGCGAACTCATCCGGGCACCTGGACACCACTGTCCGCGCAGCGTAGGTCGGATGTGACAGCACCCACGCCAACGCCCAATCGGCAGGCACCGGCCGGGCTTCCCTGGCCATCCTGCCCAGCCCCATGCGCAACCGCACCGACGGGTGCCCCCCTTCCACAGGAGGCGCGGGCAAAGTGAAAGGCCGGGTGTCCTGCAGCTCCACCGCGTCCAGCAGTTCGAGGAACTCGGTCGCGTACCCGTTGAACGATCGGTCCGAGCCGAAGAGCTCACGCAACCTGGCGACCTCCGCCCGGATGACCGGTACCTCTGCCGCACGCGCAGCCTGGTCACGTTCCAGATCGACCAGAACCCGCCGTTCAAGACCGTAGAAGAACAGGAAGGCATACCCGACCGACACGTCCCGGTGCCGGCGACCGGCCTCCAGCCAGCGCAGATAGGCCGCCCGGGACTCCGGGGTGAGCTCGGCGTAGGACGGCCAATAGTCCAGGTCCCGCCCGAACCAGTCCGGCGATCCCCACGCCACCGGCAATCCCGGATCCAGCAAGGCCGGCTCCACGACGTTCTTCACAGCCGCCCGCAGGCCCTCACCCACGTAGAGCATCCCGCCTGGCAACGTTCGGCCCGCCACCCAGGTGGTCTCACCAGGAGGCACCCAGCACATCGAAGGCCTCACCCGCGAAACCCCGCAACCATCGTTTTCAGCACCTTCCCCCGCAGTCCCCGCACCGCTCAAACCGTCCGCCGACCAGCCTGAGTCCCTGCCCCGACCGCCCGCCGTGCCATAGATGACGCTTCAATCAACACACTGGATGACAACCGAAGCAGAACCGAGCCCCAATTACAGCGGCCCCGAACGCGCCCTTGACGAACTTGTCCGACAGCGGCCGTGGACAGCCTCGATGGCACGAGCGCCCAGCACGCGGCCCTGGCCCTGTACAGACCAACGCGCCTAGGGCCTGTTTCTTGGTTCAGTTGCGTAGCCAGATGATCAGCGCGGCGGCGGTGATGGGTGATCGACCCACCGTCCACCTCGCCTACCAGTCGGCGGCAGCAACGGTGCCAGCCGCTCCCGCTGCGCATCGGTCAAATCACACGACCCATCACCCACGGCGACCCGACCAACGCCCACTGTCAGCCGATCCGCGAAACAGGGCCCTAGCAGCGCGTCCACCTGGGAGAACCACGCCGCTGTCCGATTCTGCACAGAGAATTGAACAGCCACGCTTGGTATGGCGGCACGGACGTCACGAGCACAGCGTCCTGACATGCGCTGATTCAGCGAGCCCAGACCGGGCGGCGCAGGAGGCACGGGTCGGGTGGAGATGTATATGCCGCGGGATTGGGTCCGGCGGAAGATCTGGGATCCGGCGGCCGAGAGGCTGGGATCGGCCGGAAGGTGCGGGTGCGGGAGCTGCGGCACGCGCACACCCGCAACGGCATCCGCCCGCCCGTTGGATGACGGCGCGGTTCACGGTCAGATGACAGTCAAACGATCAAACCCCGGTCACCTGGCGCGATGACCGGGGCTGTGATGTGGGGTGTTGGTGGTGGGCGATACTGGGATTGAACCAGTGACCTCTACCGTGTCAAGGTAGCGCTCTCCCACTGAGCTAATCGCCCGCGATCGAGCCCCGGGGGGCGCGTTCGTCGAGGTGGAGACGGGATTTGAACCCGTGTACACGGCTTTGCAGGCCGTTGCCTCGCCTCTCGGCCACTCCACCAGAGCGAGACTGTTGCCTCACCTCAGAGCGGAAGACGGGATTCGAACCCGCGACCCTCACCTTGGCAAGGTGATGCTCTACCACTGAGCCACTTCCGCTTGTCCTGCTCGGGGGCGTTCCCCCCTCGCGGCGACGGGGAAAACATTAGCGCGTTCCGGCCGCTTCCCCAAACTGGGTTTCGCGGACGCTTCCATCGGGGGCGAAGGATGGGGCGCATAGGGTCGGGGTTATGACCGGGTTTCAGGCGGACATCGCGCCCGTAGCAGCCCTTATGGCGGACCGGGGGCGGGCGGCGATGCTGACGGCGCTGCTGGACGGGCGGCCGCTGGCGGCCGGGGAGCTCGCGAGGACGGCCGGGGTGAGCGCGCCGACGGCCAGCGCGCATCTGGGACGGCTGCTGGACGGCGGGCTCGTGACCGTGGTCAAGCAGGGACGGCACCGGTACTACCGGCTGTCGGGCGCGGACGTCGCCGAGGTGATCGAGGCGCTGAGCCGGATCAGCGCGCCGGTGGAGGTGCGGAGCCTGCGGCAGTCCCGGCATGCCAGGAGGCTGCATCGGGCCAGGAGCTGCTACGACCATCTGGCCGGCGAGGCGGGCGTCGCGCTGTACGCGGCGCTGATGGACGGCGGGTCGCTCGACGAGGAGTTCGAGGTGACCGAGAAGGGCGCGGAGACGTTCGCCCGGCTGGGGATCGACGTGGGCTCCCTGAGGAAGGCGCGGCGGCGGTTCGCGGGGGAGTGCCTGGACTGGACGGAGCGGCGCCCCCACCTGAACGGAGCGCTCAGCGCGGCCCTGCTGGCGCGGTTCGTGGAGATCGGGTGGATCGAGCGGGGCGGCGACCGGGAGCTGCGGGTGACCGAGGCCGGGTGCGCGGGGCTGGCGGACTCGTTCGGGTGCGTCCTGCCGTGAGGTTCGCGTACGCGGGCGGGCTGCTGGCGACCGGCCTGCGGGACGTCACGAGCGATCTGGGCGCGCTGGAGTCGCGCGGCTGGTGGGCCGTGGCCGTCACGTACGAGGGGAAGGTCACGTGCGCGCGGTTCGACCGGGTCGAGCGGGCGCCGCATCCGGGCGGGCGGTGGGTGCCGCCGGGGGAGTGGTCGTCGTCGCTGGACGAGGCCGCGTACGTGCGGGGCGTCGAGCGGATCCGGGCGGCCATCGGCGACGGGATCGTGTACCAGGCGAACCTGTGCCGGATCCTGTCCGCCCCGCTGCCGGACGGGGCCGAGATCGCCGGTCTCGGGGCGCGGCTGGCGCGGGGGAACCCGGCGCCGTACGCGATGACGCTGGACGTGCCGGGGCTCCGGATCGCCAGCGCCTCGCCGGAGCTCTACCTGTCCCGGGACGGGGCCGTCATCGAGTCCCGGCCGATCAAGGGGACGGGCCGGACGGAGCGGGATCTGCTGCCCAAGGACCGCGCCGAGAACGTGATGATCGTCGACCTGGTGCGGAACGATCTGGGCCGGGTCGCCGAGGTCGGCTCCGTCGAGGTGACGGAGCTGTGCGCGGTTGAGTCGCACCCCGGGCTGGTGCATCTCGTCTCCACGGTGCGGGCGCGCCTGGACCGGGGTTACGGATGGCCGGAGCTGATCGACGCGACGTTTCCTCCCGGTTCGGTGACCGGTGCGCCGAAGTCGAGCGCGCTGGCCTTGCTGGATGAGCTCGAACCGGTTCCCCGGGGCCCGTACTGTGGGGCCATCGGCTGGGTGGACGCGGACTCCCGGCGCGCCGCCCTCGCGGTCGGGATCCGGACGTTCTGGGCGGAGGACGGCCTGCTCCGGTTCGGTACCGGGGCGGGGATCACGTGGGGGTCCGACCCGGCCCGGGAATGGCGCGAGACCGAGCTCAAGGCGGCTCGGCTATTGGAGGTGGCTTCCGGTGACGATCTGGCTGAACGGCGAGCTGGTCGATCCTGAGAAGGCGACGGTGTCGGTCCTCGACCACGGCATGCTGGTCGGGGACGGGGTCTTCGAGACGGTGAAGGCGACGAACGGGGAGCCGTTCGCGCTCACCCGGCACCTGCGCCGGCTGGCCCGTTCGGCGGCCGGGCTGGGGCTGCCCGAGCCCGACCAGGACGCGCTGGCGCACGGGGTGCTGGAGGTGCTGGCGGCGGCGCCGAAGTGGCCGCTGGCGCGGATCCGGATCACCTACACCAGCGGCCCGGGCCCGCTCGGCTCCGACCGCGGGAACGCGGGCCCGACGGCGAGCATCGTCGTCGGCGAGCAGAAGCCGTTCCCGCCCGCGGCGGACGTGACCGTGGTGCCGTGGCCGCGCAACGAGCGCGGCGCGCTGAGCGGGCTCAAGACGACGTCGTACGCCGAGAACGCGCTGTCGCTCGCCTACGCCAAGGAGCGCGGCGGCGGCGAGGCGATCTTCGGGAACCTGGCCGGCAACCTGTGCGAGGGCACCGGAACCAACATCTTCGTCGTGCGGGGCGGCCGCCTGGTCACGCCGCCGCTGTCGGCGGGCTGCCTGGCGGGCGTGACGCGCGCGCTGGTGCTGGAGTGGTTCGGCGCCGAGGAGGAGGACGTCCCGCTGGACGACCTCTACCGCGCCGACGAGGCGTTCCTGACCTCGACGACCCGCGACGTCCAGCCGATCCGCGCGGTGGACGGCACCGCGCTGCCGGCCGCGCCGGGCCCGGTCACCGCCAAGGCGATGGAGGTCTTCGCGGCCCGCGGCGCCGAGCTGATGGATCCGTGACTCTCCGTCAGAGGGTCTTTACCTGATCGGCTTCTTGGGTCACGTTAGCGGTGACGCTAGGAGGTCATCGTGGACTTCTCCCGGAGGCGGATCGGGGCGCCGGCGGCACTCGCGCTGGCGCTGGCCGCGGGCGGCTGCGGGGGCGGTGACGCCCCCGCCGACCCCGATCGCGGCGCGGGCGACAGGAGCTACACCCTGACGATCACCCGGAACGCGATCGAGGGCGGCAAGAACACCGAAGAGGCCGAGTGGATCACCAGGACGGTGATCCCGCGGTTCGTGGCGGCGCAGAAGGCCAAGGGCGTCACCGCGAAGGTGGTGTTCCAGGGGCAGGGCGTCGACGACGAGCCGTACAAGACCAAGCTGGCGCTCGACCTGAAGTCGCGGTCGGGCGCCGACGTCATCGACGTCGACGGGATCTGGGTCGGGGAGTTCGCACAGGCCGGGTACCTGCGCCCGCTCGGCACGGTGGTCGGCGCGCGCGCCGACTCCTGGGACGGCTGGGCGCACATCCCGCGGTCGGTGCAGGGGCTGGCCACGTTCGAGGGCAAGCGGTACGGGATCCCGCCGGCGACCGACGGCCGGGTGCTGTTCTACAACAAGCGGCTGTTCGAGCGGGCGGGCCTGCCGGCGAACTGGCAGCCGAAGAGCTGGGCGGAGATCCTGGCGGCGGGCCGCGCGCTCAAGAAGGTCCCCGGGGTGACGCCCATCCAGCTGAACGCGGGGACGGCCATGGGCGAGGCGACCACGATGCAGGGCGTGCTGCCGCTCCTCGCCGGCACCGGCACGGAGGTCCACTCCGGCGGCAAGTGGGCCGGCGGCGGGGCGGCGGTCCGGCAGGTCCTGGGCCTGTACGAGACGATCTACCGGCGCGAGGGCCTGGGCGACCCGAGGCTCCAGCAGGAGGCGCAGGGGCGGGACAAGTCGTTCGCCGAGTTCGCCGCGGGGAAGATCGGCATCCTCGCCGAGGGCGACTACTTCTGGCGGGACGTCATCAACCCGGAGACGGGCGTGGCGAAGATGAAGGACCGCGACCAGGCGGTCGGCTACGCGCTGATCCCGGCGGTCTCTCCTGGAAAGGGCATCAGGGGCCAGTCGTACGTCAGCATGTCCGGCGGGTCGGTGAGCGTGCTCAACCCGAACACCGACCATCCGCAGCAGGCGTTCGAGCTGCTGGCGTTCATGAACTCGGCGGAGATGCACAAGGCGCGCACGGCCGGCACTCCGGAGATCACCGCTCGTACCGATGTCAACCGGGAGATCCTGGCCGGCGATCCGTTCCTGTCGTTCGTCTCCGAGAAGGTCCTGCCGGTCACCGCGTACCGGCCCGGCCTGGCCGTCTACCCGCAGGTCTCGACGGCGCTGCAGGAGGCGACCGCGGCCGTGGTGTCGGGCCGGAGCGCGGCCGAGGCGGCCGCCGCCTACGGGAAGAAGGTGGAGGGAATCGTCGGTGGCGCCGGCAACGTCTCCACCGGCTGAGGCGCCGGGCCGGGCGGCGCCGGCGGACGACGCCGCCGGGCTCGGCCGCGCCCGCGCGGCGGCGTTCGTCGCCCCGGCGCTGGTGCTGATCGCGGTCTTCCTCGTCTTCCCGGCGCTCTGGACGCTCTACCTCGGAACGACCGACTACCGGCTGACCGGCGTCGCCGCGAGCGATCCGCGCTTCGTCGGCCTCGACAACTACACGGGCGCGCTCGGCGATCCGGAGTTCCACCGTTCGCTGTGGCTGACGCTCCAGTTCGTGCTCGGCTCGGCGATCCTGGGCCAGACCGTGCTCGGCTTCGCGATCGCGTGGGTGATGCGCGACCGTACCGGCCCGGTCCGGCGGCTGGTGGAGGCGCTGGTGCTGCTGGCGTGGATCCTGCCCGGCTCGGTGATCGCGTTCCTGTGGATCGCCCTGCTGGACCGGGACGCGGGCACGCTGAACGCGCTGCTGGGCACCCCGGGCACGGCCTGGCTGCTGGACCACCCGATGCTCTGCGTCATCGTGTTCAACGTCTGGCGCGGCACGGCGTTCTCGATGATGCTGTACGGCGCGGCGCTGGGGAACGTCCCGCCGTCCCATCTGGAGACCGCGCGGCTGGCGGGGGCCTCGACCTGGCAGACGCTGCGGGACGCGGTGTTCCCGAGGATCCGCGGGCACGTGCTGACGAGCCTGCTGCTGGTCAGCCTGTGGACGTTCAACGACTTCACGCCGTTCCTGATCACCGCGGGCGGTCCGGACGGCCGCTCGGAGATCATGTCGGTGTACGTCTACCGGACGGCGCTGGACGACGGCCGGCTCGGCTTCGGCGCCGCGGTCTCGCTGCTGATGATCCTGGTCAACCTGGTGATCGCGCTGGTCTACCTGCGGGCACTGCGCCGCCGCGCCGCGGAGCGGGCGGGAGGCATGGCGTGAGCGGGGGGCACGGCGCGAGCGCCGTACGGGAGACGCTGCGCCGGATCGGGCTGGCGACGTTCGTGTCGGCGCTGCTCGGGTTCTTCTCGCTGCCGCTGCTGTGGCTGGCGTTCGCGCCGTTCGACGCCGGGCCGGAGCTGACGGCGTCGCTGCCGGAGTTCACGCTGCGCAACTTCGAGGTCCTGCTGGACAACCCGTACGCGCTGGCCTCGCTGCGCAACTCGGTGCTGCTGGCCGCCGGGACGGCCGCGCTGGTGGTGGCGAGCGCGGCGCTGGCGGCGTACGCGCTGAGCCGGGTGCGGGTGCCGGGCCGCGACGCGCTGCTGTACGCGCTGCTCCTGCTGTCGTCGATCATCACCGGTACCGCCGCGATGGTGCCGGTCTTCCTGCTGGCGTTCAACCTCAACCTGATCGACTCCCGGCTGGGGGTGATCCTGGTGCTGACCGGCGGGCTGCTGCCGACGGCGATCTTCATCCTGAAGGACTTCACCGACGCCACGCCGCCCTCGTACGAGGAGGCCGCCCGGGTGTTCGGCGCCTCGCCGTTCCAGGTCCTGCGGCACGTGGTCGCGCCGGTGATCCGGCCGGGCCTGGCGACCGTGACGGTGTGGACGGTGGCGCAGGTGTGGGGCGACTTCCTGATGCCGTTCCTGCTGCTGCGGAATCCGGACAAGGCGCCCGCATCGGTGATCATGTACACCTTCTACACCGAGGGCGGCCAGCCGAACCTGGCGCTGATCTCGACGTTCTCCCTGCTGTACTCGCTGCCGGTGGTGGCCATGTACCTGTTCGTGAGCCGCCGGTACGGCTTCCGCTTCCACGGAGGGATCAAGCGCTGATGGCGGGCATCACCCTGCGCGGGCTCACCAAGGACTACCCCGGCGGGGTGCGCGCCCTGGACGCCCTCGCGCTGGAGATCGCGGACGGCGAGTTCTTCGCGCTCCTCGGCCCCTCGGGGTGCGGCAAGACGACGCTGCTGCGCACGATCGCCGGCCTGGAGACCGCCACGCGGGGCTCCGTCCATATCGGCGACGCCGACGTGACGCGCCTGCCGCCCGGACGGCGCGACGTCGGCATGGTGTTCCAGGACTACGCGCTGTTCCCGCACATGACGGTCACCGACAACATCGCCTACCCGCTCCGCATCAAGAAGCGGGGCCGGGCGGAACGGCACGAGGCGGCGGCCGGCGTCGCCTCCTCGCTCGGGCTCGACGGCCTCCTGCGGCGCCGTCCCGGCGAGCTGTCGGGAGGGCAGCAGCAGCGCGTCGCGCTCGCGCGGGCGATGGCGGCGCGGCCCCGCGTCTTCCTCCTGGACGAGCCGCTGTCCAACCTCGACGCCCGGCTGCGCCTGGAGGCGCGCACGTTCCTCAAGCGCCTGCAGCGGGAGCTCGGCGTCACGACCGTCTTCGTCACCCACGACCAGGCCGAGGCCCTCGCCATGGCCGACCGCATGGCGGTGATGGAGGCGGGGCGCGTACGGCAGGTGGGGACGCCCGCCGAGGTGTTCCGCAGGCCGGCGAGCCTGTTCGTCGCCTCCTTCATCGGCTCCACCCCCATGAACCTGCTTCCGGGACGCGTGCGCGGCGAGCACGTCGTCCTCGGCGAGGAGACCGTCCTGCCCCTGCCGGAGGGAACGCGCGGCACCCTCGCGGACGGCGATGAGGTCGTGTACGGGATCCGCCCCGAATACCTGGACTTCCTCCAGGACACGACCGGCGCGGGCAAAGGGACGTTCACCGGGCGGGTGGCCGTAGTAGAGAACCTGGGTAGCAGTTCGCTCGTGACCCTGGAGGCCGCGGGCGGGCTCGTCCACGTGGTGGTGGGGGAGGGGCGCGAGCCCGCGGCGGGGGACCGCGGCCGGGCCCGTCCCCGCGCCGGCCGCGCCCTGCTGTTCAGGAACGGCGGGTTGGTGAACGGTGGCGGAGACGCCATGACGGAAAGCGCTGCGATGGGGGAACGACCGGGATGAAGGCCGTCGTGCACCGAGGACGGTGGACCCTGGAGGACCGGGTGTCGGCGCCACTGCGCGAGCTGCCCGTCGAGCTGCCGCCCGGATGCGCGGCGCTCACGGTCGAGCTGTCGTACGAGGGCGGCGTCGTCGACCTGGGCTGCCACGGCCCGGACGGCTTCCGCGGCTGGTCGGGCGGCGCCCGCCGCACGTTCACGATCGCGGCCGGGCACGCGACGCCCGGCTACCTGCCCGGCGAGCTCGAGCCGGGCCTGTGGCACGTCTGGCTGGGGCTGCACCGCGTCCCGCCGGAGGGCGTCGAGTACGAGGTCGTCGCCACACCGCACCGCACCGCACCGGCCGCGCCGCCCCCGGATCCCGCGCCGCCCGTGCCGTCCGTGCCGCGGCGGCCGCCGTCCCGCGACGGCCTCCCCGCGCCCGCCGGCATGCGCTGGCTGGCCGGGGACCTGCACGCCCACACCGTGCACAGCGACGGCACGCTGACCGTCACCGGGCTGGCCTGCCTGGCCGCCTCGCGCGGGCTGGACTTCCTGGCCGTCACCGACCACAACACCGTGAGCCACCACGCCGAGCTGCCCGCGGCCGCCGCGTACGCCGGGATCGCGCTGCTGCCGGGCCAGGAGGTCACGACCGACCTCGGGCACGCCAACGTGTTCGGCGGCGAGGGCCGGCCGGCCTGGATCGACTTCCGCCGCACGGCCGCCGAGTGGGCCGCGGCGGCCGCCGCGCGCGGGCAGCTGATGTCGATCAACCATCCGCTGGCCGCCGACTGCGCCTGGCGCCTCCCGCTCGACGGCGGGGGCGCGGGCCCCGACGCGCCCGCGCGCCCGCGGCTCGCGGAGATCTGGCACCCGTCGTGGTGGGATCGGCGGTGGGGAGCGCCGCTGTCCTGGGCGCGGCTCTGGCGGCCCGACGCCGTCCCGCTGGGCGGCAGCGACTTCCACGATCCGGCGCAGGCGCAGCGGCTCGGCGAGCCGACCACCTGGGTGCTCGCCGAGGACGGCGACGTCCTCGGCGGCCTGGCGGCGGGCCGTACGGCGGTCGCGGCGGCGCCCCCGCAGGAGGGCGCGCCCCTGCTGCTGCGTGTGGAGGACGACCTGTTCGCCTTAGGGGCCGGCGGCACGGTCCTCGTACGGCCGGACGGGCGGCGCGAGGTCGTGCGGGGCGAACGGGTCCGGTTCCCTGCGGCGGACCCCGGAATGCACCACCTGGAATCCCATGAGAACGAGGTGATGGCGCTGTGCGGGTGACCGGCACCAGCGAGTTCGCAGAGACCGGCGGGGCGGCCGATCCCATCGTCGTCGTTCCCCACACCCATTGGGACCGCGAGTGGTACCTGCCGTTCCAGCGCTTCCGGTTGCGCCTGGTGTCGCTTCTGGACGAGGTGCTCGAACGCATGGAGCGCGACCCGCGCTGGTGCTTCACCCTCGACGGCCAGATGGCGGCGGTGGACGACTACCTGGAGGTACGGCCGGAGCATCGGGACCGGCTGGCCGCCCTCGTACGGGAGGGCCGCCTTGCCGTAGGCCCCTGGCAGATCCTGCACGACGAGTTCCTCTGCTCGGGGGAGAACATCGTCCGCAACCTCGAAATGGGCCTGTGCAGAGCGGCGGAGCTGGGCGCTGCCATGGAGGTCGGCTACCTGCCCGACCAGTTCGGCCACTGCGCGCAGATGCCGCAGATACTGCGGCAGGCCGGGATCGAGCACGCGTGCCTATGGCGAGGCGTGCCGTCCGCTGTGAACAGCCACGCCTTCGCATGGGAATCGCCGGACGGATCGGTCATCCGCACGACGTACCTGCCGGAGGGTGGTTACGGCAATGCCGCCGGGATGTTCGAGGCGGCCGCGCCGCACGGCGACGGCCGCCGCCCGCCGCTCCAACGGAACGCGGCCGAGTTCGCCGTCCGGATGCGGCCGTGGCGGCCCGAGGGCGGGGCCCTGCTGGCGATGTACGGCGCCGACCACACCGCGCCGGCCGCCGACCTCGCCGACCAGATCGCGGCGGCCGGGACGGCCATGCGGCTCGACACCCTCGCGGGCTACTTCGCCCGCGAGGACACCTCGGCGGACGGACTGGTCCGCGTCCGCGGCGAGCTGCGCTCGCACGCCCGCGCGAACATCCTGCCCGGCGTCATCTCGGCGCGCGTCCACCTCAAGCAGGCGATGAGCCGCGCGGAGCGGCTCGTGGAGCGGCACGCCGAGCCCTTGGCGGCGCTGTGGCACGCCGGGGAGTCCCGGCGCTTCCTGGACATGGCCTGGCGCCGCCTGATCGAGGTCAGCTGCCACGACTCGGTCACCGGCTGCGGCAGCGACGAGACCGCCGCGCAGGTCGCCGCGCGGATGGCCGAGGCCGAGCAGCTCGGCCGGGCCGTGTGCGACCTGGTGACGGCCGAGCGCGCCGCCGCCGTCCCGCTGGACGGGCACCTGGTCTTCAACCCCAGCCCGGCGCCCCGCGCCGGCCTCGTCACCCTGGACGTGCCCGTGGACGCCGGCGCGGTGGACGTCCGCGGCCATCCCGTCCTCCGCACGGCCGCGGGACGCCGCATCCCGACCCAGACGCTGGAGACGGCGCCCACGGTGCTGGACGACGCCGTCCACCCCGCGTCCGAGCTGCCGATCGTTCTCGAACGCGTCTACGGGCGCGTGCTGTTCGGGCAGGAGATCCGCGACTGGTCGGTCTCGGAGGAGGGCCGCACGCTCACCTTCCACGTCACGCGCCGCGCGGAGACGCACTTCTCCATCGCCGACGTCAAGGAGCGGCTGCGAGAGGCGACAGGGGACTGGCGCGTACGGATCCTCGCCGATCCGCGCTGCACGGTGGCCGCGCTGGTGGAGACACCGCCGCTCGGCTACACGACGGTGGGGCCCGCCGACTCGCCCTCGGACGAGGTCGCCGTCCCGTTCGACATGCCCGTCCAGGCCGAGACGGAGACCGTCGCCCTGGACAACGGCCTGCTGCGCGTAGAGGTACGGCCGGACGGCACGCTTACCCTGCGCACCCCCCACGGGGAGGTCTTCGACGGCCTCGGGCGGCTCGTGGACGGCGGCGACCTCGGGGACACCTACAACTACGCGCCGCCGCGGCGCGACCGCCTCGTCGACACCCCCGCGTTCGTCCAGGTCGAGCCGGTATGGCCGGGCCCGCTCGTCGGCGCGTTCGACGTCGTGCGGACCTACCACTGGCCCGCCGCCGGAGACGCCGCCCAGGGGACGCGCTCCAAGGCGGAGGAAGAGGTCATCGTCACGACACGGGCCGAGCTGAGAGCCGGGGAGCCGTTCCTGCGCCTCTGGGTCACCTTCGACAACCGCTGCGACGACCACCGCGTACGGCTCCACTTCCCGCTGCCGGACGCGGCGCGGTCGTCGTTCGCCGAAGGGCAGTTCGCCATCGTGGAACGGGGCCTGACGGCGGAGGGCGGCTTCGGGGAGAAGCCGGTGCCGACCTTCCCCGCCACCGGCTTCGTCGCCGCCGGGGGGCTCGCCGTACTGCTGGAGCACGTCAGCGAGTACGAGCTCGCGTCCCAGGGGAGCGAGCTCGCGGTCACGCTGCTGCGCTCGGTCGGCTACCTGTCGCGCGACCGCAACGCCCACCGCGACCAGCCCGCCGGCCCGCAGCTCGCCACGCCGCAGGCCCAGTGCCGCGGCGAGCGCACCGCCGGCCTGGCGATCATGCCGTACCTGTCGGCGGAGCCCGGCCAGGACGTGCTGGCGGCGGCCGAGGCGTACCGCCACGACCTGCTGTCGGCACCCGGCTACGGCCCCCGTACCGCGCCCCTGCCGCCCGCCCGGATGGGCATCGAGGCGGGCGGTCCCGGCGTGGTGATGACGAGCCTGCGGGAGCGGGACGGCTGGCTGGAGGTGCGGCTGGTGGCCGAGCAGCCCGCGCCGACCACCGCGTTCGTCCGCGGCGGCTTCACCGAGGCCGTCCGGACCGACCTGCTCGGCCGGCCTGGCCCGGCGCTCGGCGTCGGCCCCGGCGGCACCGTGACGCTGCCGCTGCGCCCCTGGGAGATCGCGACCGTACGGATCCGGGCCGCACGACCCGATCGACGGATTGATTCCGCTCAGGGGCTTATGACGGACCCCCCAACACGGTCAGACTGGGCTACGTGAACGATTTCGATCTTCTCGTGCTCGGCTCCGGGCCCGGCGGCCAGCGGGCGGCCATCGCCGCCGCCAAGCTCGGCCGGAAGGTGGCCATCGTCGACCGCCGCTCCATGATGGGCGGCGTCTGCATCAACACCGGAACGATCCCGTCCAAGACCCTGCGCGAGGCCGTCCTCTACCTGACCGGCCTCAACCAGCGCGAACTGTACGGCCAGAGCTACCGGGTCAAGGACGACATCACGGTCGCCGACCTCGGGATGCGCACCCAGCACGTGATCGGGCGCGAGGTCGACGTGATCCGCAGCCAGCTCGCCCGCAACCGGGTGACCGTCATGTCCGGAACCGGACGCTTCCTGGAGCCCAACACCATCGGCGTGGGCAACGGCCAGGACCGCGAGCAGAAGATCACCGCCGACAAGATCGTCATCGCCACCGGCACCCGGCCGGCCCGTCCCGACACCGTCGAGTTCGACGACCGCACGGTGATCGACTCCGACGGCATCATCAACATGGAGCGCATCCCCGAGACCATGGTCGTCGTCGGCGCGGGCGTGATCGGCATCGAGTACGCCTCGATGTTCGCCGCCCTCGGCACCAAGGTCACGGTGGTGGAGCGGCGCGAGCGCATGCTCGACTTCTGCGACCTGGAGATCGTCGAGGCCCTCAAGTACCACCTGCGCGACCTCGCCGTCACGTTCCGGTTCCGCGAGTCGGTGGCCTCCGTCGAACGCATGGCGCACGGCGCGCTGACCGTCCTGGAGAGCGGCAAGCGGATCCCCGCCGACACCGTCATGTACTCCGCCGGCCGCCAGGGCATGACCGACGACCTCGGCCTGGAGGCCGCCGGCCTGGCCGCCGACCGGCGCGGCCGGATCAAGGTCGACGAGAACTACCGCACCGAGGTCCCGCACGTCTACGCCGTCGGCGACGTGATCGGCTTCCCCTCGCTCGCGGCCACGTCCATGGAGCAGGGCCGGCTCGCCGCCCACCACGCCTGCGGCGAACCCGTCCACGAGCTGCACGAACTCCAGCCGATCGGGATCTACACCATCCCCGAGATCAGCTTCGTGGGCCGCACCGAGGACGAGCTGACCGAGGCCAAGGTCCCGTTCGAGGTGGGGATCTCCCGCTACCGCGAACTCGCCCGCGGCCAGATCATCGGGGACTCCTACGGGATGCTCAAACTCCTGGTCTCACCCGAGGACCGCCGCCTCCTGGGCGTGCACGTCTTCGGAACGGGGGCCACCGAACTGGTCCACATCGGGCAGACCGTGATGGGATGCGGCGGAACGGTCGACTACCTGGTCAACGCCGTCTTCAACTACCCGACACTCTCGGAGTCCTACAAGGTGGCGGCGCTGGACGCGATGAACAAGATGCGCCACATCGCCCGCCTGACCGGCTAGCTCTGCCAGAGCAGGTTCTGCAGCTCGGTGTCGATGTCGATGTACTCGGCCTCCCGCCCCGCGGGCACCAGCTCGTGCGTACGGTGCAGGAACTCGGCCAGCGCCGCCAGGGGGGCCTCGAAGAGGGCGTTGCCGAACGGCGAGGACAGCGCCAGGTTCAAGGTGTCGTCGTGGGTCCCCGACGGCCACACCTCCACGTCCCCGTCCCCGACCTTGCGCACGATCCCGACGGTGAGCAGCTCCCGAGCGAAGATCCACTCGACCGGCTCGTCCTCGCCGACGTAGAACGCCATGCGGATGGCGTACGGGTCGTCGGCCGTGTACTCCACCCGGGCGAGCAGGGGGACGGTCGTGCGGTCGGGGACGACGAGACGAAGGCCCAGCTCGGCCGAGACGGTGGTGCTGCTGTTCATGCTCGATCCTTCGGTCGTCGGTCCCGCTTGCGCGCGGGCGGTCCGAGGAGCTCTCCCTCATTCGGATGTCCCCGCGATCTATGACGCCTAACTGACACCGGCCGGACGAACATTCCGTCACCCCCCGTGTATGTGACCCAACTCACGTTCGCAAAAAGGTGATCTGACCTGGGCAAAAACGGATCAATCAGGACGCCACGCCATCCCTGCCCCCGGACACGGACCCCTGTCCTATGTGACGATCGGACCGGCCCCGTTGGTTGCCGCCAGGCCCGAAACGGCCACCTCGTGGCCTAAAGTAAAACCGTGGCGATTAAGCATGAAAGAGAGTCCTCGCCCCCTCAGGAGGCGAAGGACCCGGGGGTCTTCGTGAGGTTCCGCGAGTACATCCGCCGGAACGCCCTGCTCAACACCACCTGGCGCATCGGCGTCTTCACCGTCGGGGCGACGGTCCTGGTCGGCGGCCTGATCATGATGATCGCTCCCGGCCCCGGCATCCTGGGCATCATCGTCGGCCTGGCCATCCTGGCCACCGAGTTCGCCTGGGCCCAGCGCGCCCTCCACCGCGCCCGCGCCGCCGCCGAGAAGGCCAAGGAGAAGGCCCTCGACCCGCGCACCAAGAGGCGCAACACCATCCTCGCCATCATCGGCGGCCTCCTCGCCGGCGCCGCCGTGATCGCGTACCTGGTGGTCTACGACTTCACGCTCCCCTGGGACGTCCGGGATTACACCCCCTGGAACTGAACGCGTTCAATGCACGAACGCCCCCCAGGATGCGCTAGAGTCTTCACGTCGGAACGCCCCAAGGCGGACCGCCCGGGCGATTAGCTCAGTGGGAGAGCGCTTCGTTCACACCGAAGAGGTCACTGGTTCGAACCCAGTATCGCCCACCCCGACACCACAGGCCCTTCCTCGCCCCAGAGGGAGGGCCTGAGACGTTTCACTCCGACTCTGTCCTCAGGCGCTCAGAACCCGGATCGCCGGGCCCGGCTCCCTCGCGGCATGCCCCAAGAGCTCGTTGAGGATCGGCACGGGCGAGGAGCCGCCGAACCGGAGCCGCTCGGCCAGCGAACTCTCCCACCGCCGCTGCAGTGAGGTCATCGCGCATCGCGTCCGAGACATGCGTGTAGACGCCGCGCATGCCCCGCACAGTTTGGCCCAGCCGTTCGGCCTGGAGGATCTCGGAGATGCCGTCCTCGGCCATCCACGTCTTGTGACCGTGGCGCAGCCCATGCGGCGGTGAGGTTCTCCAGCAGCGGCAGCCAGACGGACGCCGGGACGTCCGGCCCGATCACCTGGATGTCCTTGCCTCGAGGTGGCTGGAATGGCTCCCCGGGACGGCGTCAGCGAGAACGGCCCTCCAGCGCCGGGTTATCTGTCGCTCGCTTGGCCCGATGCGGCCGGACTGCGAGCTGGAGAGGGTGGAAACTTTGGTTTCCATCGACCGGTTTGGGAACTATAGTTGTCGCATGACGGTCTCTGAGATCACCCAGAAGGAACAGGCAGAACTCGAGAAGGCGCTGTACGACGCCTTGCATCCGCTGGCCTGGGCGATTCGGTCCCGACAGACCGGGTTGCCCGCTGACCGTGCGTGGGAAGCCGATCCCGTCGAAGTGGCACTGTCGGTCCTGGCCGCTTGGAAGGTGGTGGATGCCGAGGTCAGGCGGTTGACCGCGCGCGCGGCGGCAACCGCTGGTTCCTATGGCGCCAGTTACGAGCAGATGGGGGCCGTCTGGGGCATCACCCGGCAGGGTGCCCGTAAGAAATGGCCCGACGCCGTCAGGCGCTCAGCGCCCGCGACAGCGGGCAGGAGCACGCTTGCGCTCTTCGGGGGGACTGCCGAGCTGGTGCAGGCGCCTTCCGGTGAGTGGGGCTGGTCAGGTGTGGGCGCTGACGGAACATCCGCCGCGGCCACCGAGGAGACGCGCTACGCGACCGCGGAACAAGCAGCAGCTCATGCGGGCGCTTTTCTCAAAGAACACGCCCTCGACCGTTCCTAGCATCAGGCAACGTTCGCCCTGTTCACGACCCTGCGGAGGTGTTCGTTGGCGGCGTGCTTGTTCCGCCCGATGATGTAGCGGCGGATCATGCTGCCCTGCTTGGCGTGGTCGGTGCCGTCACCGCCGTCCAGCAGGGTCATGCGCGGCGCGTGGAACGTTTGAGGGTGATCGCGCCGGTTGGTGTCGGCGGTCGCGGGCGTGTCCAGGGGGTGGTGGGGGCTCGATCCGGTCGATGCACGAGAGGCGTGGATATGACAATCATTTTCAGCTAGCTTGATTCCCCTCAGCATCCGATCTGGTGCAGATGAGGCGGGGTTCGTATGTCCACACCCATGACCGCGTCCGAACGGGCGGCTCCCTCCGTGTTGGCGCCGGCCCGCGTGACCTTGGCGGGTGCCGGGGTCGTGACCGCTGTGAGCGCGCTGGCAGGGATGGCGCCGCTGATCGCCGTGGTGGAGATCGGACGCAGGTTGCTCGCCGGCGACACCGATGTGTGGCCGATCGTCGTGGTCGCCCTCGTCGCCCTGGCCGTCAAGCAGCTCGGCACGTTCGGAGCCGTCGTCCTGACCCACTTCGCCGACATTAGGGTCTCCTTCCAGGTACGGCGGGAGCTGCTGCGCAAGATGCGCCGGCTGCCTCTCGGCTGGTTCACCGACCGCAACTCGGGGACGGTGAAGAAGACCGTCGAGGACGACGTCGCGGCACTTCACCAGCTCATCGCGCACTCGGTCGTCGAGGTGACGGCCGCGGCCGTCCCGCCCGTCGTCGCGGTGGTGTACCTGTTCGTCGTCGACTGGCGGATGGCTCTGATCACCCTGGTGCCGCTGGTGTCGGGCCTGGTCTTCTACCAGCGCGCGATGGCGGGGGCGGGAGGCAAGTATCCCGAGTTCATGGAATGGCTGGCCCGCCTCAACGGCGCCGCGGTCGAGTTCGTGAACGGGATCGGCGTGGTCAAGGCGTTCGGGACCCCGGGGGTGGCGAGCCGGCGGTTCCAGGACGCCTCCCGGAACTTCGCCACGTTCTTCCTCGACTGGGCCCGGCAGACCACCCGCGCCAGCATCATCGCCGAGATCCTGCTGTCACCGCCCAGCGTGCTCGCCGTGATCGCCGTCGCGGGCGGCGCGCTCACCGCCGCGGGCCATCTGCCGCTGGTGAGCCTGCTGGCCTTCCTGGTGTTCGGCACGGTGACGACGGCCGGATTCATGACGCTCATGATGTCGGTGCATCCGCTGGTCACCGCGCTCGGCGTGGCGCGCGACATCCGTACGCTGCTGTCGGCTCCCGAGCTCGCGGTGCCGGACGCCCCCGTCGTCCCCGATCCGGCCGCTCCGGGACCGGTCGTCCGGATCCGCGGCGTGCGCTTCGCCTACGGCGACACCGTCGCGCTGGACGGCGTGGACCTCGAACTCGAACGCGGAACGGTCACCGCGCTGGTGGGGGCCTCCGGCTCGGGAAAGAGCACGCTGGCCAAGCTCCTGCCCCGTTTCGACGACCCGCAGGAGGGCTCGGTGGAGCTGTACGGGGTGGACCTGCGTTCGATCGACCCCGCCGAGCTGTACCGGCACGTCGCCTTCGTGTTCCAGGAGGGGGCGCTGCTGCGCATGAGCGTCCGGGACAACATCCGCCTCGGACGTCCGGACGCCCCCGACGACGCCGTCCGCGACGCGGCCCGCAGGGCGCAGATTCTCGATCGGCTCGACCGCCTGCCCCGCGGCCTGGACTCGGTGGCGGGGGAGGACGCCGAACTGTCCGGCGGTGAGGTGCAGCGCGTCTGCGTCGCCCGCGCGATCCTGGCCGACCGTCCGGTACTGGTGCTGGACGAGGCGACCGCGAGCGCCGATCCGGAGAACGAGGCGCGCATCCAGGACGCGCTGAGCGAGGTCGCCAGGGACCGCACCGTGCTGGTGATCGCTCACCGGCTCGGCACCGTGCGCGGCGCCGACCGGATCGTCGTGCTGGACGAGGGACGCGTGGTCGAGCAGGGCGCCCATGAGGACCTCCTGGCCGCCGGCGGCCGCTACGCCCGGCTGTGGGAGCACGACCAGCGCGCGCACGCGACCGAGGAACTGGAGACCGGCCGATGATCACGATGCTCCGCTACCTGGCCGAACTGCTCGACGCCGACGGGCGGCGGCACCTGCGCACGATGATCGCCGCGCAGGCCGGGCAGGGCGTCCTGCAGGGCGTGGCCTTCCTGCTCGTCGCGCCGCTGCTGGCCGCCCTGGCCGACACCCCGGTCGACGGCGGGCGGGCCGCCCTGTGGGCCGGGGCGATCCTGGCGGCCGTCGTCCTGCACCACGTCCTGCTCGCGTGGAGCACATCGCTGGGGTACGTCGTCGGCACGGATGTGCTGACGAGTTTCCACTCGCGGATCGGCGGCCATCTGGCGACGCTGCCGATCGGCTGGTTCCGCGGCGACCGTACGGGCCCGATCGGGCGGATGCTCGGCAAGGGGACCATGGACGTCGCCAACATCCCCGCCCATCTGACCCGGCACGTGGTGGTCGGCATCACGGCCCCGGTCACGATGATCGCCGGAAGCCTGCTGCTCGACTGGCGGGTCGGTGCCGCCCTGGCTCTGGGGGCCGTGCTCTGCGCGCTGTGCCTGCGGCTGCTCATGGTCCTGGTCAAGCGCAACGACGACGCCTACGAGCACGACATCGGCGTGTCCGCGTCCCGCATCGTCGAGTACGCCCGGCAGCAGCCGACGCTGCGCGCGTATGGCGTCCTCGACCGTCCCGAACTCGGCACTCTGGAGGACTCGCTCACCCGCCAGCAGGGGTCGCAGTCGCGGCTGCTGGTCCGCGGCGCGTGGGGCATGATCGCCTTCTTCGGCACGCTGCAGCTCGTCGTCACCGCGATCATCGGGCTGACCGTCGCGCTCGCCGTGGACGGCCGCGCCACCGTTCCGGTCATGATCGGGCTGCTGGTCGTCGCGCTGCGGCTGCTCGACCCGCTCTCCCAGCTCGGCGAGCTCGCCGGCACCGTCCAGATCAACTCCGACGCGATCCGGCGCGTCCGGGAGCTGCTCGCGGTGCCGCCGCTGCCCGAACCCGAGAAGCCCGCCGAGCCCGGCGGGGCCGACGTGGAACTCCATGAGGTCCGGTTCGGCTACGACGGTGGTCCGGCCGTGATCGATGGGGTGACCGCGCACCTGCCCCAGGGCACGCTCACCGCCGTCGTGGGCCCGTCCGGAGCGGGCAAGAGCACCCTGCTCAAGCTCGTCGGACGCTTCTTCGACGTCGATGAGGGCACCGTCCGGATCGGCGGCCAGGACGTCCGCGACCTCGGCAGCGCCGGCGTCTCCGCGCTGACCGCCCAGGTGTTCCAGGACGTCTACCTGTTCGAGGGCACCATCGCCGACAACCTGCGCATGGCCGACCCGGACGCCACCGACGCCGACCTCGAACGCGTCGCGCGGACCAGCCGGCTCGACGAGGTCGTCGACCGGCTGCCCGACGGCTGGGAGACCCGGGTCGGCGAGGCGGGGACCACCCTGTCCGGAGGCGAACGGCAGCGCGTCTCCATCGCCCGGGCACTGCTCAAGGACGCGCCCGTCGTCCTGCTGGACGAGGCCACCGCCGCCCTCGACCCCGTCAACGAGGCCGCCGTCGCCGACGCGCTCGGTGATCTCGCCCGCGACCGGACCGTGATCGTCGTCGCGCATCGCCTGTCCACCGTCGTCGCCGCCGACCGCATCCTGGTGCTGGAGGACGGCGGGATCACCGAGGACGGCGATCACCACACGCTGCTGTCCGCCGGCGGCACCTACGCGCGCTTCTTGGACGAACGCCTGCGTGCCCAGGGATGGCAGCTCCGCCGACAGGCGCCGGCCGACATCGGCGGATGACGCTCGGCCACGAAATGGGCTGCGACGAAGAGCGCGTGGTGCGGCGTACGTAGGTACGTCTGTTCCGGCTCGGTGACGTCGCGGTGCCTCACCGGACAGGCGGTGCGGGCGGTGCCGCGCCACCGGCGCGTCCAGGCCCATGCGCTCCAGGTTCTCCAGCGCCTCCGTGCGGGCTTGGCCGGACGGGGTGTCACTCCTCCGGGCTCGTTCCTCATCGGCGGTTCCCTGTACCGCCAAGGCGTGATATTTGTAATGATAACGGTTTTCATTCTTGGGTGGGGAGTGGCGTGGAGAGACGGGAGCATGCCGTCGTCATCGGGGCGGGAATCGCGGGGCTGACGGCGGCCGCGGCACTGGCCGGACGCTTCGAGCGGGTCACGGTGCTGGAACGGGACGCGCTCCCTGATGGCCCGGAGTTCCGGCCGGGGATCCCGCAGAGCCGCCACCTGCACTCTCTGATGGGGGCCGGGCAGCGGGCCTTGGACGAGTTGCTGCCCGGGTTCACCGAGCGGCTGTACGAGGCGGGCGCCGTCCCGCTGCGAACGCCGTACGATCACCTGTGGTTGAGCCCGGCGGGATGGTGTCACCGATTCGCGCCGTCGCACACGGTGCCGTCGGCCACCCGCGAACTCGTCGAGCACGTCGTGCGAAAGTCGGTGGCCGGACTCGGCGGTGTGGACTTCCGGGACCGTACGGAGACCGTGGGGCTGGTCGGGGACGCCGAGCGCGTCACGGGTGTGCGGGTGCGGGGCCGGGACGACGATCGGGCAGAGGAGTTCGGCGCGGATCTGGTCGTGAACGCCTCCGGGCGCCGGTCGGGCGGCCGCCGCTGGCTGCGCGAACTCGGCCTGGACGAGCCGGAGGCCGAACGCGTCGACTCCCGGCCCGGTTACAGCAGCCGGCTGTACGCGCTGCCGGACGACTTCGCCGACGAGTGGCGGATCATCTCGATCCAGCCCGGCGAGGGTCAGCCGCTGCGGGGCGGGGCGCTGGTCCCGGTCGAGGGCGGCAGGTGGCTGGTCTCGCTGTACGGCTACCTCGACGATCATCCGCCGGTGGACGAGGCGGGCTTCCTGGAGTTCGCGCGGAGCCTGCGACATCCGGTGCTGTACGACATCGTCCGCGAGGCCGTCCCGGCCGGTCCCGTCCACGGGTTCCGGCACATGGCCAACGAACGGTACCGGTATGAGGATCTGCCGGTATGGCCGGACGGCCTGCTGCTCGTGGGCGACGCGGTCTGCGCGGTCAACCCGGTGTACGCCCAGGGCATGTCGATGGCCGCGATGACGGCCGTGCTGCTGCGCCGCCTGCTGGGCGAGGGGGCCGGCTGCCGCGCGGTGCAGAAGGAGATCGCCGCGGGGAACGAGCGGGCCTGGCGGGTCGCCACCGGCGCGGACCAGGCCTACCTCGGAGACACCGGGGACGAGGCCGCCCGAGAGGCGGGGGAGTACATGCGGCGGCTGATGGAGCTGGCGCTGGTGGACGCCGAGGTCAACCGGACCTTCTTCGACGTGATGATGATGCTCGCCGAGCCGGACGCCCTCTCGTCCCCCGAACTGGCGGCGCGGGTCGCGCGAGGCCCGGCGCGTCCGCCCGCCGGCCGGGTGCGATGACCGGTTCGGCGCACCGGGCGGGCCTGGCGGCGCTCGGTCACGCCTCGCCCCAGGACTTCCCGGACTTCGTGCGGCGCCTCGATCTGGCGGTTCTGAACGGCATCGCCGCCTTCCTCGGGGAGGCGCTGGAAGGGACGGGCCCGCGGACGGCGGAGGAGATCGCGACCGAACTGGGCCCGGCCCCTCGGCACCGCTGGATCGTGGGGCACTGGCTCGACGCCCTGGTCGGCGAGTCGCTGATCGAGTGCTCCGCGTCCGGACGCTTCAGCGGGTTCCGGCGCCGGCGGCGGTCCGAGCTGATCGCGTTGCGCCGTGACCTTGACGATGCCCGCCGCGGGCTCGGGTACCCCGAGGACCTGACGCGGTACCTGCTGGACTCGCTGCGCTCCCTTCCCGGCCTTCTCGCCGGCGAGGCGAGCGCGCAGGCCATGCTGTTCCCCGGAGGGGAACTGGGCACCGCCGAAGCGATCTACCGCGACAACCCCGTCAACCGCTACCTCAACGCCGCGGCCGTCGACGTCGTCTGCGGCCTGCCGGCCAAGCGCCGGGTCCTGGAGTTGGGTGCGGGCACGGGATCGCTGACCTCCGACCTGCTGCCCGTCCTGGCCGGGCACACCACCGAGTACCTGTTCACGGACCTGTCACCGTTCTTTCTGGAGGCGGCGCGGGAGCGGTTCGACGCCTACCCCTTCCTGCGGACGGCGGTCGCCGACTTCGGCGCCGATCTTGCCGCGCGGTGCGGGCCCGAGCCGTTCGACCTGCTGATCGCGGTGAACGCGGCGCACAACGCCCCGCACGTGGGCGAGCTGCTGGAGCGTATTCGCGCGATGCTGGCGCCCGGCGGCGCGCTGCTGCTCATCGAGACCTGCCACGAGCACCACCAGTCGCTGGTCTCGATGCCCTTCCTGCTCTCGGCCCCGCCCGGCGGGACCTTCCCCGAACGCCTGGACCGGCGCGCCGGGACCCGCCGCACCTACCTCACGCGCGAGGAATGGGCCGCGGAGCTCGGTGCCGCGGGGCTGGCGCCGCTTCTCGAACTTCCCCGTCCCGACCATCCGATGGCGGCGTTCTCCCAGCACCTCCTGGTCGCCGCGCCCGACTCCCGAGGGAGAGTCCGTTGACCGTTCACGCTTCCACCGGATCCCGGCCCGACACCGTACGGGAACTCGCCGGAATCTGGAGCGAGCTGCTCGACCTGGACCCGGACGCGATCGATCCGGACGCGAGCTTCCTGCGGCTGGGCGGCGACTCCGTCCTTGCCGTCCGGATGTCGGCGCTGGTGCGCCGGCGTCTGCTGGTCGAGCTGGCCCTGTCCGACGTCACCGTGGAGATCACGCTGGCGGCACTGGCCGACCTGGTCGCGCGCCGGTCCGCCGGGGACGGCCGCGACGCGCGGGCCCTTCCAGTGGAGATCGAACGCCGCGCCGACCCGGCGGCGCCGTTCCCCCTGATGCCGCTCCAGCAGGGCTACTTCGTCGGCCAGCAGGACGGCTGGGAGCTGTCCTACGCCTCCGCGCACTTCTACAGCGACGTCGGCCTGAGCGACATGGATTCCGACGAGGCCGAGGAGACCCTGGCGGACGCGCTGCACCGGCTGGCGCTGCACCAGCCCACCCTGCGGGCCCGGCTCACCGCCGAGGGGGAGCAGTACGTGATGGCGCCGGACGCGCCCGGCGCCATCCCGCGTCCCCGCGTGTACGACCTGCGCGAGGCCGGGGAGGAGGAAGCCGCCGCCACGCTGGAGGAGATGCGCCGGGAGATGGGGACCACCGGTCCCGATCCGCTGACCGGGCCCGGCCTGGACGTACGGCTGACCTTGCTGCCCGGCGGCCGGGGACGCCTGCACACCGCGATGAGCCTGATCTCCATGGACGGCTGGTCGGCGACCGTCCTGAACCGCGAACTGCTCACGCTGGCCGCCGACTGGAACGCCGTACCGGCGCCGCTGGAGGTCGACTTCGGCGACTACGTCCGCTCGATCGGGCGGCTGCGGCAGACCGGCACCTGGGCCGCCGACCGTGACTGGTGGTGGGAACGGCTCGACGCCGCGCCGTCGCCCCCGGCGCTGCCGCTGCGCGCCGACCCGCGCGAGGTGGCGCCCGAGCTGATGGACACCCGGGAGGCTCGGCTCTCGCCCGAGCGCTGGGAGGCGCTGCGGGCCCGGTGCGCCGAGCGGGAGGTCACGCCGTCGGCCGCGATGCTCACCGCGTTCGCGGTGGTGCTGGCGCGCTGGGCCGGGCACCGCCGGATGCTGCTCAACACCCTCCAGCTCAACAGGCTGCCGCTGCATCCCGACATCCACCGCACGATCGGCGCGTTCGCCGCGACGATGCTGGTGCCGGTGGACCTGGCGGCCGGCAGCACGTTCGCCGAGCTGGCGGCCGCCCGGCAGCGCGGTTTCGCCGACCATGCCGCGCACAATCTCATCACGGGCGTGGAGGTGTCGCGCGAGCTGGCCCGGCGGCGCGGGACCACCCGCCCGGTCGCCCCCATCGTCTTCCAGAGCACGCTCGGCATGGACGCGGCGATCGGGGAGCGGCAGGCGACGTCCGCCGGGCCGCTCGGCGATCTGGACTTCGATGACTTCTTCCACCAGCTCCGCACCCCGCAGGTCGCGTTGGAGGCCCGCTTCTGGGAGATGAACGGCGCGATGGCGGTGGCGTTCTCGCTGGTCGGTGAGCTGTTCGAGCCCGGTGAGGTGGACGCCGCGTTCACCGGTCTGGTGGAGCTGATCGGCGCACTCGCCGACGGGCCCGGCTGGGACCGGGTCGTCGAACTCCCCGAGGCGGCCGAGCCCGCCGCCGGCGCGGAGGACGGGCTCCGGATCGGTGCCGGAACGGCGCCTCAGGACGGCGAGCAGGCCGGGCCGCCCGCGGACGAACTGGAACAGCGGATCGCGCTGCTGTGGGAGGACATCCTGGAGGTGCCCGTCCTGGACCGCGCCACGTCGTTCTTCGCCCTGGGCGGCGACTCGCTGCTGGCCGTCCGCACCGTGGCCCGCCTGGCGAAGGACGTCGGGGCCGGTGTGGGAGTGCGCCGGTTTCTGGACGCGCCGACCGTCGCCGGGCTGGCCGCGGCCGTCCGCGAGAGCCAGGCCGCCGAGCTTGCGGGCACAGGGCGATGACCCAGGTCGGCGTCCTGGGCGGGTCCGGGACGGTGGGCCGTATCGCGGTGGAACGGCTCGCCGGGTGGGAGGTCGGCTCCCTGCGCGTCGGCGGCCGCGACCTGGACCGCGCGGCGGAGGCGTGCACAGCGGCGACCGGCGTGCCGGCCGAGCCGTTCCGCGTGGACCTGGACGACGACGCCGCGTTGCGGGACTTCTGCGCCGGCTGCGACATCGTGATCAACTGCGCGGGTCCTTCGTATCGCGTGCTGGATCGCGTGGCGCGCGCCGCGCTCGCCGGCGGCGCGCATTACGTCGACGCGGCGGGGGACCTGGTGGCGATCGACGCCCTGACCGCGGGCGGTGCCACTGGACTCGACCACCATGCCGCCGTGTTCTCGGCGGGCCTGATGCCGGGCCTGTCGGGGCTGCTGCCCCGGCTGCTGGCGGTGGACGGGCCGCTCGCCCGGCTGGACGTCTACGTCGGCGGCGCCGCCGCCATCGGCCCGCTGTCGGCGGTGGACGCGCTGCTGACGCGCGGGCCGCGCTTCGGTACCGCGCTGGCCGCGTGGCGGGACGGCCAGATCGTGCCCGGGGCGCTGAAGCCGCTGCGGTCGGTGGCGCTGCCGGGATTCCGGGACCGGGTGCACGCGTGGCCGTTCCTGTCGACGGAGATGTCCCGGCTCGCCGCCGAACTGGGCGTGGACGAACTGCGCAACTACACGGTGTACGTCACCGAGGCCATCCCCGAGGCGCTCGCCCGCGCGTGGGCCGATGACGAGGCGGCCCTCGACGCGCACGTCCCTGCGGTCGTCGCCGCCGCCGGCACCGACCTCGCGGCGGCCGGGCCGTACTACGCGATGCTCTTCCAGACCGTGCCCCGCGATCCCGCCCCGGGACGCGCGCGCCGGCTGCTGCTGCGGACGCCCGACTCGTACGCGCTCAGCGGTGTCGTCGCGGCGCTCACCGCCCGCGAACTGCACGAGGGCACGATCCCGCCCGGCGCCCATCCGGCCTCCGACGTGCTGTCCCCGTCCCGGACGCTGACCGCGCTGCGCGACGACCCGCTGGTCACCGGCGTGGAACTGTCCTGACCCCCGAGAGAAAGGTGCCGATCATGACCGATACCGCCGTCGACGAGGCCGCGCGGGCGGAGCGAGGCGAGGGGTACGGGATCAACGCCCCGTACTACGACCTGATCATTCCGCACGAGCACTGGACCGCGGTGGCCGGGACGCTCACCGGGATCCTCGAAGGCGCCGGCGCGATCGCGGAGATCGGTGCCGGGACCGGCTTCTACACCCGGGCGATGCTGGAGGCGCTCGGGCCGGACGCCGAGATCTTCGCGATCGAGCCCGCGCGGATCATGCGGACCGGCCTGGTCACCCGGCTGGCCGGGCTGAGCGCGGACGCGGCGACTCGGGTGACCGTACTGCCCGAGGACGCGCTGAGCGCCGAGCCGGGCGTGCCACTCGACGCGGTGGTGCTGCTCAACTGCGTCATGCACTTCGGGCCGGAGGAGCGGTCGCGGTTGTGGCGGCGGTGGGCCGAGCGGCTGCGGCCCGGCGGCCTGCTGGTGGTGGAGGCGCAGTACCCGCAGCGCGCCGAGGAGGTCCCGGCCTCCGTCGTCCCCGGTGCCACCCTGGGCCGGTACCGGTACGAGACGCACTCGCGCGCCGAGGTCGTCGACGACGGCATGATCCGCTGGATCAACACCTACCGCACCCTGGCAGGCGACCGCCTCGTCCGGGAGGAGACCGCCGAGTTCGACTGCCACGTCATCTCCGACGAGACGCTCGCCGCCGAACTGGCGGCCGCGGGGCTGGAGCCCGCGGCCGCCGGCGCGCCCGGTCTGCACGTCTGGCGACGCTAGGCCGTGCCCCTCGTTCCCGGCCCAGGATGCCCGCCTGGCGGCTCGCATCCTGAACGTGCCTCCGCGAGCGGGGCATCGCTCCGCGATCTGCCCGAGGGGTCCCGCCTCCGGCATCGCGCCCCCGGGCAGGTAGCGCGCTCGCGCGACGGCCGGGGTCTCTGTGAGACGGACCTCCGGTCAGCGGGTGCCGTGCCCGGACAGGATCTGCCGCAGCGCCGCCAGCACGGCGGCCCGCTGCGGCACCAGGTAGAAATGGTCGCCGGAGAACAGCCGCAGCTCCGCCCGGGCGCGGGTCGCACGCCGCCAGCCCAGCGCCTCACCGGGCGCCAGGTCGGGGTCCCGGTCGCCCAGGAACACCGTGACCGGGCAGTCCAGCGGCGGCAGCGGCCGTGCCCGGTAGGTCTCGATGATCCGGTAGTCGGCCCGGACGTACCCGAAGATCATTTTTCGGAGCTCCGGGTCGCCCAGCACCTCGGGCGGCGTGGCACCCAGCCGCGCCAGCTCGGCGCGCAGGTCCTCGTCGTCCCCGCGGTGCACGCCGCCGCCCCGCTCGTCGTGCGGCGCCTCCCGCGCGGACGCGATCAGGTGCGCCGACGGGCGGGCGCCCCGGGCCCGGAGACGCTGGGCGACCTCGTAAGCGACGGTGGCGCCCATGCTGTGGCCGAACAGCACGTACGGGCGGTCGAGGAGGGGCGCCATGTCATCGGCGAGCGCTCCGGCCAGCCCGTCCATGTCCGCCGGTACAGGCTCGCCCAGCCGGTCCTCACGACCCGGGTACTGCACCGCGACCGGCTCGACGGCCGGCGGCAGTGCCCCGGCCCAGTCCGCGTAGGCACTCGCCCCGCCCCCGCCGTGCGGGAAGCAGAACAGCCGCAGCGCGGCGCCCGGCCGCGGTTCGAAGCGGCGCAACGCGCCGCCGCCTTCCTCGACCACCTTCAGCCCTTCCTTTCGACACGAATCAGTACGACCCAGTACGACTCAGCACGACCGACTGGAGACGCAGATGCATGACGTGATCGTGATCGGCGGCGGCCCCGCCGGACTCAGCGCCGCCCTGGTGTTCGGGCGCCAGCGCCGCAAGGTGCTGGTCGTCGACGGCGGGAAGGTCCGCAACGCGCCGGCCTCGGAGATGCACATGTACCTGAGCCGGGACGGCTTCCCGCCCTACCGGCTGCTGGAACTCGGCAGGGAGGAACTGGCCGCGTACCCTTCGGTGGAGGTCCGCCCCGGGAGCGTCCTGGCCGCGAGCGGAACCAAGGGCGACTTCACCGTCGAACTCGCCGACGGGACCACGGAACGGGCCCGGCGGCTGGTGCTGGCCACCGGGCAGGTGGACGAGCCGTACGACATCCCCGGCCTGCCGGAGCGGTTCGGGCGCAGCGTCTTCCACTGCCCGTTCTGCCACGGCTGGGAGACCACCGGCAAGAGCCTGGCCGTCGTGACCTCCGTACCGCACGAGGCGATGCTCGCCCTGTACGTCGCCGACCGCTTCAGCGATGACGTCGTCCTGTGCACGCACGGCCCGCTCGACCTCCCCGACGAGATCGCCGCGCGGCTCGCCGAGCGCGGCATCGAAGTGATCGCCGAGCCGATCACCGAGATCGCCGGGGAGCTGGACGACCTGCGGCTGCACTTCGCGGGCGGGCGGGTGCTGGAGCGCCAGGCGATCTACCACCGGGCCCCGACCCGGCAGCACTCCGAACTGGCGGCGCAGCTCGGCTGCGAGATCCTCGACGACGGCACCGTGCGCGTCGACGAGCTGCAGGAGACGACCGTGCCGGGCGTCGCCGCGGCGGGGGACACCGCCAAGCTCCCGGCCGTACCGGACGCCGCGACGCTGGTCTCGCTCGGGGCGGCCGACGGCGTGCGCGCCGCGCTGTGGATGGACGGCGACCTGTTCCGCTCCGGCCTGGCGGAATCCCAGAAATCCCAAGAATCCCAGGAATCCGAGGCGTCCAGAGCCTGAGGCCATGGGCCGGTGGCCGGGTCCGCGCACCCGGCCACCGGCCTCCCGGGCCTCCTTCACCGGAGCTCACGGCGGGCCACGAAAAGGCGCAGCCCCGCACCGGCCAGCGGATGGTCTTCGGCGGGGAGCCGGAACCAGGGGCGCAGCCCGCTTCGCTCCAGCAGTCCCTCCCATTCGGCGGCGGTGAGGAAGACGCGGTCCCCGGCGGCTCGGAGATCGGCGGGATCGAGCCGTCCGGCCCCCGGCGCGGCGGACATGAGGAACTGCATCGACGCCAGGATCGCCGGCATCTCCCGTACGGTCTCGACGAACACGAACAGCCCGCCCGGCCTGAGGAGCCGTCCCAGGCCGGCGAGCATGCCGGCGGCATGGCGGGCGTTGTGCAGGACGTTCGCCGACAGCACCACGTCCAGCGACCCGGCGGACACGCCCTGCCCCTCGGGATCGCCGTTGATGTCGAACGTCGCGAACCGCACCCCGGCCCTGTCGCCGAACCGCTCGCGCCCCAGCGACAGGAAGTACCGCGAGACATCGGTGAACAGGTAGTCGATCTCCGCGTCGGCCAGGGCGTCCAGCGCCCCGGTGGTGGTGCCGCCGACGCCCGCGCCCAGCTCCAGCACCCGCAGCGGGCCGCCGTTGCCGCGGTCGCGGCCCGCCCACCTGAGCACCTCGCCCACCGCGGCGTTGAGGTGGCGGTTCACGCCGTTCTCGCGGTACGCGCCGTCGGCGGCCGCGGCGCCGTCCCCGCCGAAAAGCAGCTGCTGCACCTGTATCTCATCGCGGAGCAGCTCGGGAAGGCGAGCCATCGCCGACAGCATGAACGCCGTCGTCTCGGCCGGATACCCGGCCCGCTCGCCTTCGTCCGCCAGCCCGCGACCGGCCATGGCGACCCGCGCCCGGGGCACATGGCGGAGCCGCCCGTACCGGTCGCCCCCGAGCGGCGACAGATGCCCCGCACCGACCAGCGCGGCGAGCCATCGGCGCAGGATCCAGCGATGCCGCGCGGCGACGCGGAGGTCGTCGGCGATGTCCGCCGCCGTGAACCCGCCGGATTCGTCCTGCCGCGCCGAGGCCGCCGGGCGCAACGCGGCGCACATCGCCATGAGCGCGACCTCGTCGAGCCGCCGCAGGAAGGCCGTCAGCGCGTCCGCGCCCGTCCCGGTCGCGGCGGCGGCGGCCTCGGCCGCGCGCACGGGCAGCCCCTCTTCCACGGCGTCCGGCCGGTCGACGAGAACGGCCGCCTTGGTACCGGCCCTGCGAAGGATCGCCGCGGCGACCTCCGTGAGGCGGCGGTCGACGAAGGCGGCGAACGGCTCGTGCGCGGAGACCGGGTACGGCGCGATCTCCTCGACGGGGACGGCGGCCGAAGCGGCGGGGGACACCACCGCCAGGCTCGCCGGGTCGTGCGGATCGGAGACGATCGCGGTGTCCGTGCCGGCGATGTCCCGGAGCCGGGCGGCGGTCATCGCGCCGGGACCGTCCGACAGCGGCGCGAACGGGATGCCGTGCACGCGCACCGGCCCGCGTCCGAGCAGGGCGGGCAGCGCGGCGCTGCGGTCCGCGGGCAGGTCGTCCCAGCTCACCTGGCCGGGCTCGGGCGAAGCCGGGGCGTCCACGCGGAGGATCGCGTCGAACCGGTAGCGGGTGAGCTCGGTGTCGGCGCGCATGGTCTTGGGATGGACGCTCATCCGTATCCGCCGTCCGGTCTCCGCGCCGATCCGTTCGGCCAGGCCGGCCAGCAGCGGCGGATCGAACAGGAACTCGGCCTCGCGTGCGGCGCGGCCGGACGCACGGATGTCCAGTTCCTCCGGCGCGGCCTCAGGTGCCGACGCCGCCTCGATCCAGTGGCAGAACGCGTGGAGGAGGCGGGAGTCCCGCACGTCACCGACCAGGACCGTCCCGCCCGGGGCCACGGAATCGACGGCGCCGCGCAGGACGGTCCCCAGATACGCGGCGTTCGGGAAGCACTGGGTCACCGAGTTCAGCACGACGAAGTCGGGCCGCGCCTCGGGGAACCGGAGGCGCTCCAGGGCGGCGCGGACCCGCGGTGCGGCGAGCTGGTGCGCGGCGGCCCGGACGAACGCCGTGTGCGGGCTCGCGCCGGTGCTCAGCCGGTCCACCGCGGCCTCGGCCACGTCGGTGCCCACGTACCCCGCCACGTGATCGCGCAGCCGGTGCATGAGCAGGCCGGTCCCGCAGCCCAGTTCAAGAACATGGCGCGGGTCGTGGGCGAGGATCAGCTCGACGGTGTGCCGGGCCCAGTCGCGCATGTGGTCCGGCGGGAACGGCTCGCCGCTGTCGGAAGCGCGCCAGCCGGACAGGTCGAGGTCGTCGGCGTGGCGGGCCTCGCCCTTGGTGTACGTCCAGTCGTAGACCTCGCTCCAGTGGTCGAGGAACTCTTCGACCAGCCCGCCGGGCACGGGCCGTACGGCGAGCGCGGACGGAGCCGGGCGGATCCGTACCGTCCGGCCGTCGCCGTCGAGCCGGGCGGCTTCGATCCAGGGATGCGCGTCGAGCAGGGCGGGCACGTCAGGCACGGTCATCGTTCTCCAATCGGGAGGGAATGCGTTCGCGCAGGGCACCGTCGTGCAGGCGCAGGACGCGGTCCGCGCTCTCGGCCACGGTCGCGTCGTGGGTCACCAGCAGCACGGCCAGGCCCTCGGCCCGCAGTGCGGCCAGCAGCCGCAGGACGCCGGCGGCGGACGCGGCGTCCAGCGCGGAGGTGATCTCGTCGGCGAGCAGCAGCACGGGCCGAACGGCGAGCGCGCGGGCGATCGCGACCCGTTGGCGCTGGCCGCCGGACAGCTCCCCGGGCCTCCGCGTGGCCAGGGCCGGATCGAGGCCCACTTCGCGGAGCAGGCGGGGAACCTCCTCGCGGGCTTGCTCGCGGGTCCTTCCGGCCGTGCGGACCAGCGCCCGGGTGAGGGCCGTCCCCGTGCGGTGGGCCGGGTTCAGCGCTCCGGCCGGGTCCTGCGCGACGAGCTGGACCGCTCGCAGGGACTCATGGTCCCGGTCGGCCAGCCGCCAGGGGAGGGGACGGCCGATCAGGCAGGCCTGCCCGCCTGCCGGGGTATGCAGACCCGCGAGCGCGCGCAGCAGCGTCGTCTTGCCACAGCCGGAGGGGCCCGTGACCGCGACCAGTTCGCCGCGCGCCACGCTCAGCTCCCCGCCGTCCAGCAGGAGGCCGGGCCCGCGGCGCAGTACGAGCCCGCCGGCCTCCAGCACCGGTCCGCCGGACGGCCCCGCGCCACCGGCGGCTTCAACCGGATCGTTTGCCGGGTACCCCAGGTCGTACACCCGGTCGGCGACGCGGTCGACGAAGGCACGGTCGTGGGAGATGACGAGGGTGACCGAGCCGCCGCTCTCGCGGCGCCGCGCGAGCGCCTGCTCGACACGGTCGAGCGCCGCGGGGTCGAGCCCGCTGGTGGGCTCGTCCAAGACGAGCAGCGCCGGATCGTCCAGGAGCGCGCGGGCGAGCGCCACCCGCTGGGCCTGGCCGCCGGAGAGCCGGTGCGCGCGCCTGCTCCAGAGCCGTCCGGCGTCCAGGCCGAGTGAGGTCAGCAGGGCCTGCGCCTCCGCCTTGCGAATCCGCCGCCCGTCGAGGACGGCCGCTCCCACCGTCTGCAGCGGGTCGAGCGTGCCCGCCGGGTCCTGGTCGACGACGGCCACGTGCGTTCGCCGCCAGCGCCGACCGGCCCGGCCGCGGGGAACCGGCTCGCCCCGCCAGCGCAGGTCGCCGCCGACCTGCCGGAGTCCGGGCGGCAGCAGGCCGAGCACGGCGCGGACGACCGTCGTCTTGCCGCCGCCGGACGGCCCGGCGAGCGCGACCACCTCGCCTGGCCGGGCGTGCAGCGTCAGCGGACCGATGATCGGCGCGCCTGAGGCGTCCTGGACGGTCAGCCCGTCCACCGACAGCCCCCCGTTCGCCTGCGCGGGACCGGGCTCGTGCTCGTCAGGGGAAAACGCCGGGAAGTGTCCCGTACGATCGCCGGTCGCGGGCACGGTCCTGGGCATGGTGATGGACCGGGCCAGCAGTGCGGCGGCCACGGCCAGTAGGGCCAGCGCGATGGCCGGTGCCGCCAGGGCCGCCGGGTTGAGGGCGGCGCCGGGAAGGTTCTGCCGCAGCATCACGCCCCAGTCGGCGTCCTGCGGCCCGGCACCGAAGCCGAGAGCGGCGAACGCGGTGGAGATCTGGAGCGCCATGACGAACCGCATGACCAGCTCGGCGGTCGCGGCCCCGGCGATCGACGGCAGGACCTCCCGGACCAGGATCGAGGGGACCCGTTCGCCGCGTCCCAGGGCTGCCTCGACATAACCGGAACCGCGGGCGCCGCGGACCAGGTCGCCGATCATCCGCAGGCCCAGTGGTGCGCCGCCGCAGACCGTCGCGGCGAGTACCGCCGCGCCCGGCGGCAGCGCGACGGCCAGCACCAGCGCCAGCAGCAGGAACGGCACGGCCAGCAGCAGGTCGGCCGCGCCGGTCAGGACCCGGCGGGCCCGCCCGCTCGACCAGCCGGCCGCCAGGCCGCCCGCCGTGCCGATAGCGGCGGCGGCCAGTGCCGCGGCCAGCGCCGACAGGGTGAGGTCCCGGCCGCCGGCCAGCAGCCGGGACAGCACGTCGCGCCCGGCGTCGTCGGTCCCCAGCGGCGTGCCGGGGCCGGGCGGGCTCCATGGCGCGCCGATCGACGCCGCGGGATCGTGCGGTGCGAGCGCGCCCCCGAACAACGCGGCGCCCAGCACCACGATCCCCAACACCACAGGAGCCGGCACCACAGGACCGGACGGCGCGAGCCGCGACAGTACAGCGGCCGGCCGCGCCGCCGGTCGCCGAGCGGGCGGTGCCCTCATCGGGCGTCCTCGGTACCGGTGGCGGCGGCCAGCGCGTCGGCGAGCAGAAGGCCGCCGAGCACCGTCACCGCCGCCAGCATCGCCACCGCCTGCACGACGGGCAGGTCCCGGGTGCCGATCGAGCCGACCAGCAGTTCACCGAGCCCGCCGTACCCGAAAACCGTCTCCACCACGGCGGTGGAGGCCAGCAGCCCGCCCGCCACCAGCGCCAGGACCCGGGCGGCGGGCGCGGCCAGGTGCGGCAGGACGTGCCGTACGGCCACCCGGAGACGGGGCACGCCGCGCGCCACGGCGGCGGTCACGTGCGGGCGGCGCAGCGTGTCCGCCACGCCTCCGCCGAGGAGCACCGCACCGTACGCGGCGGCCGGGACGGCGAGCGCGAGCGCGGGCAGGACCAGGATCTCCGGTGCGGCCAAGGGCGATCCGGCCGCGGGCAGCAGCGAGACCGGGGGCAGCCGGCGCAGCAGCCCGGCGAAGAGGACGGCGAGGACCGCCGCGAACACCACCTGCGGTACCGCCGCCAGCCCGGTGATCAGCCCGCCGGTCAGGCCGGCGGCGCGGGAGTCCCGGTGCGCCGCCGTCCCGGCGAGCCAGGCGAGCGCGAGCAGAAGCGGCACCGTCACGGCCAGCGCGCAGCCCGCCAGCACGAGGGTCGCGGGCAGGCGCTCGGCCAGGATGTCGCTCACCGGACGCTCCGTCACCAGGGAACGCCCGGCGTCGCCGCGCAGCAGCCCGCCGGCCCAGCTCGCGTAGCGCTCCCAGGCGGGCCGGTCCAGGCCGAGCCCGGCGCGCAGCGCCGCCTCCTGCGCGGCGGAGGCCCTCCCGCCGGAACGCGCCTGCGCCGCGTCCGACGGGAGGAGCTCGGTGGCCCCGAACACCGCGACCGAGACCAGGAAGAGGACCGCCACCGGCCGCAGCACGAGTCGCGTCATGAGCCTCGGCACGGGACGGCGCGGCGACCGGGCCACCGGTGCGCTCACGAGGTCAGCCGGGTCCGCTCGATGAAGCTGCTCTCGAAGCCGGGGCCGGTCGGCAGGTCCGCGACGCGGGAGGAGGTGAGGTCGAGCCCGTCGCCGGTGGCCCAGACGACATAGCCGCCCTCGTCGCGGATCTGCCGCTGGAGCTCGCCGAGCGCGGCCTTGCGGCGGCCGGGGTCGGCGGTCGCGAGGGCTTCGGCGTACGCCTTGTCCCAGGCCGGGCGCTTCCACGCCGTCTCGTTGGTGGGGGCCGAGCTGAGCAGCGATACCCGGGTCACGTCCAGGAACGGGATGCCGCCGAAGTAGCCGGTGTAGAAGTCGCGCTTGGCGAACACCTTGGTCCAGTAGGTGTCCGGCGGCTCGTTGACGACCTTGACCCTGATGCCTGAGGGCTCCAGTTGCTTGGCGAACAGGGTGGCGGCGGTGTCCATCCCGGGGTAGGAGGTGGTCGTGGCCAGGGTGAGGTTTAGGCCGCCGCCGTGTCCGGCCTGCCGGAGCAGTTCCTTGGCCTTGGAAAGGTCGCGGGTTCGTGGCGGGATGCCGGTCGGGCTGGTGGGATCGTTCGGGGTGAGCAGGTCGTCGCCGACCTTGCCGTAACCGAGGAAGACCTTGTCCAGCAGCTCCTGCCGGTCGGTGGCGAGCTTGATCGCCTCGCGTACGCGAGGGTCGTCGAACGGCTCGCGGTCCAGCCGCATCACGAACGGGTACATCACGGCGCCCGCGCGGCGCACCACCTTCACCGCCTTGTTGCCCCGCGCCTGCTTGGCGGTGGCCGGGTTGACGCTGGAGGCGACATCGGCCTGCCCTGACAGGACGGCCTGCGCGCGGGCCTGCGGGTCGATCACGGCGCGGATCTCGACGCGCTCGGTGGGCGGGCGGCCGCCCCACCATTTGTCCTTGCGCTCCAGCACGGTGTTCTGGAGGTTGCCTCCGGCCATCGCGTACGGGCCGGACCCGGCGGGCGCCTTGTCGAAGCTCGTGGTGCCCTCCGGGACGACGAACGTGATCGACTCGAGGGCCCGGGGCACCTCCGCGTACGGTGCGGTGGTCCTCAGCTCCAGCGTGTGGTCGTCGACCACCTTGGAGCCGGCGACGTCGAACATCGTGAAGCGGCCGAAGTTCTCGGCGGACTTGGCGTGGATGCGGCGCAGCGAGAACAGCACGTCGGCGGCGCGCACCGGGCGGCCGTCGCTGAACGCGGCGTCCGTGCGCAGCTTGACGGTCCAGGTGGTCAGCTTGTCGTCGGGGGTGATGGCGGTGGCCAGCCGCAGTTCGGTGGTGCCGTCCGCGCGGGGCTTGGCCAGCACGTCGTACATCAGCGCGAACCGGACCAGGTCGGACTGGTTGGGGATGCCGCCGTGCGGGTCGTTGGTCGCGGCCGCGGCGGCGCCGACGGTGACGTAACGCAGCGTCTTTCCGGCGGGCCGGGCGGCGGTGTCGCCGCTCCCGCACGCGGACAGTGCGGTCACGGCCAGGCCCAGCGCGGACACGCCGGCACCGGCGCGAAGGCGTTTCATGATCGTGGGTTCCGTTCTTCTGGAAGGGGGAGGGGCGGCCGGGCTCAGGAGCGGGGCAGAGCGCGGTCGATCAGGGCGGCCAGTTCGGGCAGCGCGGGCGGGCGGAGCAGGCCGTAGTGGTCGGTGTCGAGGCCGTGGACGTCGAGCGGCCCGGCCAGATGGCGGCTCCAGCCGAGGTCGGGCAGGCCGGGCGGGGTGTCGTCCACTCCCATGCCGATGCCGGAGTTGCGGGTGGCGGGGCGGTCGGCCCGGACGAGGAGCGTATGGACGCGGTGGTCGCCGATCCGGCCGGGCGTGTGCGCGGCCAGGCCGCGCAGGTGCCGGGCGAACACCGCGATCCGGTCCCGGACGTCCTCGCGGCGCCCGAGCAGCCGGTGACCGCGCAGGCGGCGGGAGACCTCGGTGTATCGCGCGTCCGGGGCCAGCGCACGCAGCGTCGCCCGCTCCGCCTCGGTGCCGGTGCCGAGGTCGATGCCGCCGAACGCCTCGTACGCGGCCAGGAGCCGTACGGCCGCCTCGGCCTCGGCGGCATCGGGCGTGGGCGCCTCGATGGGGGTGATGTAGGTCGGGTCGTTGGCGTCGAACATCAGCAGCGTCTCCACGTGCTGCCCGCCCTCGGCCAGCAGCCGCGCGGCCTCCTGACCGAGGCTGCCGCCCATCGACCAGCCGCCCAGCACGTACGGTCCGCCGGATCGCTCCCGGATGGCGGCCAGATAAGCGCCGGCCAGACCGGTGAGGTCGTCCGGCGCGGCGTCGCCGAGCAGGCCGGGATCGGTGACGGCGACGACGGAGTACCGCTCGTCGATCAGTCCGGACAGCCCGACGTAGCACATGACATCGCCGCCGGACGGGTGCAGCAGGTAGAGCGTGCGGTCGCCGGTGCCGTCCCGCAGCGGTACGAGGACGTTGTCGTTCACGACGGCCGTGCCGGTTCCTGCCGCGGCCGCGGTTCGAGGGCCGGTGCCCGTCGCCTCGCCGGCCGGCTCGTCCCAGGCGGCGGGATCGACGGCCAGGGTCCGTACCCGGTCGGCGTACGCGGTGAACACCCGGTCCACCTGGTCGGCGGGCAGCAGCCCGTCGACGGCGTCCCATTGCAGCAGCAGTTCGCCGCGCTGGACGAGCGCCTGGTGGTCGAGCCAGACCTGCGGCGTCTGGCTCAGCGCGTGCACCTGCTCGCCCACCCATTGCAGGTCGGGTTCGCCGCCTACCAGGTCCTCCAGGCCGAGCGCGCTGGTGAACACCACCGGGATCGAGCCGACCTCGCCGGTACGGGCGGCGCGTTCGGAGAGCAGCTCCAGGGCGGAGTACTCCCGGTGGTCCAGGTCGGCGAAGAGGCGTTCGTGGACGGCGCGTACCCACCCGGCGAACGTGGCCGGCTCGCGGCGGTACACCTCATGGATCAGCAGCGAGGTGAAGTCGCCGACGACCGAATCCACGTCGGCGTGGATCGGCGGGCGGTCGAACAGCGTGAGCGTCAGCGCGAAGTGCGCACGGCCGGACCAGTCCGCCAGCGTCTCGGCGTACGCGGCGAGCAGCACGGCCGTCGGCGTCGTGCCGTGACGAGCCGCCTGGGCGCGCAGCCCCTCCCACTCCTCGGGAGAGAGCCGGGCGGTACGGCGCTTGAACACCGGGGGGCCGTCCAGGGAGCCGACCGGGAGCGGCGGCGGCCCCGGGATCGTGTCCAGCCGGTCCCGCCAGTACCCGGCGGCCCGGCGCCACGCCTCGCCTCCTCGCCGCGCCTCCATCGTCCGGGCGCAGGCGGCGAAGCCGACGCCGATCTCGGGGAGCACCGCGTCCGGGTCCTGGTAGAGGCGCCGGACCTCGCGGTCGATGATCCAGTAGCTTCCGGCGTCGCAGATCAGCACGTCCACGCCGATGAACAGCCGGACCCCGCCGCCGGGCAGCCGGGCCGCCTCGACGTGCACCAGCGGCCAGCGATCGGACGGGCCCGGGTCGCGGGAGAGCCGGGCCCGCAGCCGGGCGAGCCGCGCCTCCTGCCCGGCCTCGTCCAGGCCGGTCAGGTCGTGGACGCGGATCCGGTACGGGGGAACGTGGTCGAGTGTCCGCAGCCGTCCCCGGGAGGTGGTGACGGTGCGGAGCATCGGATGGCGTTCGATTACCTTGCGCCAGGCGCTCTCGTACCTGGCGACGTCCAGGTCAGGGCAGTCGTACTCCAGGTAGAAGTGGCAGGCGATGTCGCCGAGCGCGTAGCCGCCCCCGCGCCCGACCCAGTAGGCATGCTGGACGCGGGTCATCGGGAACGTGCCGTCGTCCTCGTCCTCGTCCTCGTCCTCGTTCTTGTCCTCGCCTTCGGCCTCCTCGGATACGGGCGCGCGGGCCGGCGGGGCGGCCTCGGTGGCCGGTGCCGTCGCCCCGTTCGCCGAGAGCAGTTCGGTGAGGCCGCCGAGGGTGGGCCGGGCGAGCAGGTCCCGCAACCTCAGTTCGACGCCGAACACCCGGCGCAGCGTGGTCAGCATCCGGGTGGCCAGCAGCGAGTGGCCGCCGAGGGCGAAGAAGTCGGCCTCGGGCGAGGACACGGGGACGCCGAGCAGGTCCGACCACACCTCGGCCACCGCGCGCTCGCCGGGGGCCAGTTCCGCGCCCTCGCCGGCGTCGCCCGGGGCGGCCGGTTCGGTGTAGGCGGCGGTGGCGGCGCGTTCGCGCAGGTCGGTGGCCGAGACCGCCACCACCGGTGGCGTGCCCGGTCCGCCGGCCGCCAGGATGCGGTCGAGGGCGGCCATGCCGGTCGGGGCGTCGAGGGCGAACGTCAGCCGCACCTGGCGCTCGCCGCCCATCGGGCCGACCTTCCAGGCGTCCCAGACGGCGCTGACCCAGCGCGGCCCGTCATGCCGTGCCGCCGACAGGGACTCGGCCAGCGCGTCCAGGTAGCGGTTGGCGGCGCAGTACGGGCCCATGCCGATGCCGCCGAGCAGCGTGCCCGCCGACGACATGAGCACCACCGTCTCCGGGCGCCGGTCCGGCGGCAGCGCGTCGAGTGCCGCGCGCAGGGCGAGGGCGCCCTGGACCTTGGCGGCGACGTGTCCGGTGACGTGCTCGGCGGTGACGTTCCGCAGCGGTCGAAGGTCGGCGGAGGCGACGACCCCGGCGGCGTGCACGACCAGATCGATCGGGGCGCGAGCGGCCAGTTCCGTGACCAGCGCCGCGGTCGCCGCCGTGTCGGCCGCGTCCACCTGCCGTACCTCGATGTCCAGGCCCTCTTCGGCCAGCAGCCGCAGCCAGCCGGCCCGGTCCCCGTCCTGGGGCGGACCGCTCCGGGAGGTGATCACCACGCGCATGCCCCGGCGGGCCAGGTGCGCGGCGGTGGTGAGGCCGACGTCGCCGAGCCCGCCCGTGATGAGGGCGACGCGGCCGCGCCGGACCGCGGCGTCCTCCGGGACTTCGGGTCTCCAAGACCGGAGCCCGCGCACCCATCGGACACCGCTGCGCACGGCCGCTTCGACCCCGGACTCCTGGCCGGCGGCCAGATCGCCCAGTTCGTCCAGGACGGTGATCGTGTCGTCGGAGCGGTCGTCCAGGTCGAGGGCGCGCCATCGCAGGCCGGGACGCTCTTGGGCGAGGATGCGCGGCAGTGCCAGCGCGGCCGCCGTTCCGGGATCGGGCCGGTCGGCGCCTTCGACGCGCTGTGCCGCTCGGGTGACCAGCAGCAGGAAGGCGGGCGCGGTGTCCGCCTCGGCGAAGGCCCGGGCCACCTGAGCGTGCCGCAGCACGTCGCCGGTCACGCCTTCGGCGTCCCCGGCGAGCACGATCGCGCCGGTCCACGCGCCGGGAGCGGGGTCGGGCGCCTTCTTCGTTCCGGTCAGGACGGTGATGTCCGCGCCGGCCTTCGCGAGCGCGGCGGCGAGCCGTTCCGTCGCGGCACCGGCCGGACCGGCGACGAGCCACCGGCCGTCGAGCGCGCGGCGCGGCGGGAGCGGTGGGGTCTGGTGCCACACCGGGATCTGGAGCGGTTCGGTCTCGTCGGGCGCATCCCCGGCTTCGAGCCCCGCCGAGCGGCGCGGCGGGTCGATCCAGAAGCGGCGCCGCTGGAACGCGTACCCGGGCGTGGCGATCCTGCGCCGCCCCGGCCGGTGCATGGCGGCGAAGTCGACCGCCACACCGTGGGCCCAGAGCCGCCCGGCCGCGGCGCGCGCGCTCGCGAGGTCGTCGCCGCCGGACTCCACGGCGAGCGCGGGAACGGTGGCGGTCAGGGACTCCATGCGGTGGGCGCGGGTGAGGGCGGCCAGGGCCGCGCCCGGCCCGACCTGGACCAGCACTGCGGGCCCCGCGGGCTCGCCGTCCTCGATCGCCGTGCGCACCGCGTCGGAGAAGCGCACCGGGTGCCGCAGCTGGCGCACCCAGTGGTCGGCCGTGCCGAGTTCGGCGCCCGCCGCCTTCCCGGTCACCGTGCTGATCGTCCTGATCGCGGGGGTACGCCCGGCCAGCCTGGCCGCGGCGGTACGCATCGCGGGCAGCGCGCCGTCGATCAGGCGCGAGTGGGCGGCGCCGTCGAAGCGGAGCCGGGACGGCTCCAGCCCGGCGGCGCGCAGTTCCGCCTCCAGCGCCGCCACCGGGGCGCGCGGCCCGGACACCACGCACGCGTCAGGGGCGTTGACGACCGCCAGGTCGACGTCGGGATGGCGGTCGAGCAGCTCCCGCGCCGACTCCTCGGGCAGCGGTACGGCCAGCATCGCGCCGTCCCCGGCGGCCTCGGCCATCGCCACCGAGCGGGCGGCGATGAGCCGCGCGGCGTCCCCGGTCCGCAGCGCGCCGCCGACGACGGCCGCGGTGTACTCGCCGAGGCTGTGCCCCAGCACCGTGTCCGGCACGATCCCCCACGAATCCAGCAGCCTGGCGGTGGCCAGCGACACCGCGAACAGGGCGGGCAGCCCGTGTACGGGCCCGTGGGCGCGTTCGGCGTCCCCGGCCCGTACGATCTCGCGGATGTCGTGCCCGAGGAGGTCGCCGAACAGGTCGGCGCACTCGTCCACGCAGGCGGCGAAGACCGGTTCGGCGTCGTACAGCGCGGCGCCCATGCCGGGCCTGGCGCTGCCGCCGCCGGGGAAGGCGAACACTACGCGCGGCACTGCCGTCACAGGGCCGATCGGTGCCGCCGAGCCGAGCTCGCCGTACGAGACCGCCGACAGCCGGTACGGCAGGTGCTCCCGTCCCTCCTGCAACGTGTGCGCCAGGTCTGCGCCGTCGGACTCGCCACCCCGGGCCGCGAGCGCGCCGGCCGCCTCGCGGAGGGCGGCGGGACCGTGCGCCGACAGGACGATCGGGTGCGGGCGCGGATCCGGCGGACCGGGGGCGCGCTCGGGCGCCGGGCCGAGGATCGCGTGCGCGTTGGTGCCGCCGATCCCGAACGAGCTGACCCCGGCCAGCGGCGGGCCGTCCCACGGCCGCGTCCCGGTGACCACCTCGAAGGGTGACCCGGTGAGCCCGAGCAGCTCGTTGATCGGCCGCGCGTGCAGCGAGGCGGGCAGCGTCCGCTCGCGCACCGCCAGCACGGTCTTGATGAACGAGGCGATCCCGGCGGCCGCGTTGGTGTGCCCGATGTTGGACTTGACCGAGCCCAGCCCGCACCAGGCCGGGCCGGTCTCACCGAACACCTTGCGCAGTGCCGCGACCTCGATCGGATCGCCGATCCGGGTGGCCGTTCCGTGCGCCTCGACGTACCCGATCCGCCGTGGCCCGATCCCGGCGACGGCCTGCGCCTCGGCCAGCACCCGCGCCTGCCCCTGGACGGACGGTGCGGTGAACCCGGTCTTGGCCGCGCCGTCGTTGTTCACGGCCGTTCCGTGCACGACGGCGAGCACGGGATCGCCGTCCTCCAGCGCCTCCCGGAGGCGGCGCAGCACGACGACGCCGACCCCCTGGCTGTAGACGATGCCGGTGCCCTCGGCGGAGAACGCGCGGACGCGCCCGTCGGTCGAGTAGATGCCGTCCGGGGTGGACAGGTAGCCGCGCCCCTGCGGGACGATCAGCGAGACCCCGCCCGCCAGCGCCGTGTCGCACTCGCCCGACAGCAGGGACTGGACCGCCATGTGCACGGCCACCAGCGAGGTGGAGCAGGTGGTGTTGACCGCCACCGCCGGGCCGGTGAGGTTCAGCCGGTAGGCGGTCTGGAGAGGCAGGTAGTCGGTCTGCGTGGCGATCGCCGTCTGGAGGCTGCCCGCCGGATCGGCGCCACCGCCGGTCGGATCCCACCGGTCCCACAGATTGGAGGCCAGGTAGGAACTCTGCGCCGCGCCCGCGAACACGCCCACCGCGCCCGCACCGCGGCCGCCGCCATGACCGGCCTGCTCCAAGGCGCGCCAGGCGCACTCCAGGAAGAGCCGGTGCTGCGGGTCGAGCAGCGCGGCCTCGGCGTCCGTGAACCCGAACGGCTCGGGATCGAACAGGTCCTGCCCGTCGATCAGCCCGGCGACCGGGACGTAGGCCGGATCGCGGCGCAGCGCCCTGGGCACGCCGCTTTCGGCGAGCCGGTCGTCGGTGAGGCGGGTGAGGCCCTCGCGTCCTTCGGCGAGCAGCCGCCAGAACGCCTCGGCGTCCGGGGCGCCCGGGAAGCGGCAGGCCAGGCCGGTGACGGCGATGGTCGTGTCCTGGTCCGGTGCCGTGTCGGCTTCGAGGGTCATCGGGTGACCTCCGCGGCCCGTCGGCGAGCCTCGCGCCGGGCGTCGCCGCGCCGCGCCGCCGTACCGGTGGGCGCGTCGGAGGGTGGTGAGGGCGCCGCGGACGCCGGTCCGCCGGCTCCCGCACCGCCTCTCCGGTGGGCGATCCACGCCGCCAGCTCCCGCACCGTCGGCCTGGTGAACAGATCCACCACCGACAGATCCGGGTCGAGCCGTTCCACGAGCCGGGCATGGGCCCGCACGAGGGTCAGCGACGTGGCGCCCAGCCGGAGGAACGGCGTGTCGACCGCTATGGGGGCGCCGTTGAGCAGCTCGCCGAGGGTCTGGACGATGACCCGTTCGACCTCCGGATCCGATGTCGCCGCAGGCTCCGGCTCGGAAGCGGGCGTGGACGGGGACGCCGCGACCGGCTCCGGTACGGTCTCGGGCACCAGGACGGGCATCGGCACGGGCACCGGCGCGGATCCGGGGACGACGCTCAGCTCGATCAGCCCGTCCATCGGCAGTCGCTGCTGGAGGGCGAGCCCGCGCCGCTCGGCCGTGCCGGCCAGGCGCGCGGCCCATTCGCCCGCGGCCGCCAGCGCCTGTACCGGAGCCAGTGCACCGCCGGAGACGCGCACCGCCACGTCCAGACCCAGTTCGGCGGCCTGGCCGAGCAAAGCGGCCAGTTCGTCGCCTGCGGGAGCGGGCGCCGGCACGGCGGTGGCCGTTACAGGGACGGCGGGCTGCTGGGTCGGCGGTGCCTTCTCGGCCGGGCGGCGGTAGGGATTGGGCAGCGCCTTGTAGTCGATCTTCCCGTTGTCGGTGACCGGGAACTCCTCCAGCCACAGGACGCGAGTGGGCACCATGTACTCCGGTACCCGCTCGCGCAGATGGACGATGAGCTCCTCGTCCGGCGGCTGCTCCCCGCCGCCCGACGCCACGAGGTAGGCGACGAGCCGCGGCCGGTCGTCGGGGCCGCGGACCGACAGCGCCACCGACTGGCGCACGCCGGGCGCGCGGTTGAGAGCCGACTCGACCTCGCCCAGCTCGATGCGGTGCCCGCGGATCTTCACCTGGCGGTCCAGCCGTCCCAGGAACTCGATGTTCCCGTCGGTCCGCCATCGCCCCAGGTCACCGGTCTTGTACAGGCGCCGCCTCAGGACCGGATGGGTGACGAACCGCTCTCGCGTCTGCTCTTCGTCCCCGATGTACCCGCTGGCCAGGCCGTCGCCGCCGATGTGGAGCTCGCCCACCTCGCCGACCGCGCACGGGCCGCCCCGCTCGTCCAGGATGTGGAACGACTGCCCGCGAAGCGCGCGCCCGTACGGGATGCTCGCCCATTCCGGGCGCACCTCGCCGATCGGGTAGCAGATCGACCAGATCGAGCCCTCGGTGGCGCCGCCGAGGCTCACCACCGTCGCGTCCGGCGCGAGCGCACGGATCCGGTCCGGCAGCGTCACGGGGATCCAGTCGGCGGACAGGAACACCAGCCGGAGCGGCGCCAGCACGGCGCGGGCGCGTTCGAGCTCGATCTCGGCGTACTCGACCAGCATCTCCATCAGCGCCGGAGCGGTGTTCCAGACGGTGACGCGGTGCCGTTCCATCAGATCGAGCCAGTGCCCGGGGTCGCGCTGCCGGCCCGGATCGGGCAGAACGAGCCCGGCGCCGGTGCCCATGACGCCGAAGATGTCGTGCACCGACAGGTCGAAGCTGAAGGCCGACAGCCCGAGCACCCGGTCGTCCGGGCCGACCGGGAAGCGGTCGATCAGATCGTCGATGGTCGTACGGGCGGCCCGGTGCTCGATGGCCACGCCCTTGGGGCGGCCGGTCGATCCGGAGGTGAAGATCACGTACGCCAGCTCGTCGGGAGCCGGAACACGCGGCTCGGCCTCGCCGCCCCCGAGCGAGCCGGACGCGGGCAAGCGGTGCACCTCCACGCCCGCCGGCCAAGAGACGTCCGAGTCCTCCGGGACCACGGCCCGGCGCACCCCGGCCTGCTCGCACACCGACGCGATCCGCGCCGCGGGCCACGACGGCTCGACCGGCACGTATCCGGCGCCGCTCGCGGTGACCCCCAATAGCGCCGTGACCTGCTGGATCCCCTTCTCGAACGCCACCGCGACCAGGTCACCCGGGCCGGTGCCCGTTCCGGCCAGCTCCCGGCCGATCCGGCGTACCCGCTCGGCCAGCTCGGCGTGCGTCACCTCGTGCGCGCCGTCCAGCAGCGCCGCGTTCCCCGGATGCTTCTGCGCGGCCCAGCGCAGCGGATCGTCCAGCAGCGGCCCGGCGTCTCCGAACGGGCGGCGGTCCAGGGGTTCGTCCAGCAAGAAAGTCGGGTCCCAGCCCAGTCCAGGATCGGTCCACGCGCCGGGATCGTCGGCCAGCCGCCGCAGCAATCGCAGATGCGCGTCGCGCATCCCGGCCACGTAGCCCTCGGTGAACGCGCCGTCCGCCGCGTCCCAGGCGATGCGCAGCCGCCCGCCCTCGTCGTGGACGATGTGGTCCAGCGCCACCTGAGGCGTCTGGGAGATGCCGAAGACCTCCTCGCCCAGCCACCCGGCCGGTGGGCGGTCCGGGTCGGACAGCCCCAGCCCGCTGGTGAAGACGACCGGATGGGACGGCGTCAGGTCCGCGGTCCCGGTCTCGCGCAGGACCTCGACCCCCGACATGGTTCGGTGGTCCATGTCGGTCCAGAAACGCCGGTTCACCCGTTCGGCGAACCTGGCGAACCCTTCGGCGAGTTCCGGACGCGGCACCTCGACCAGGATCGTCGAGGTGAAGTCGCCGACCAGATGCTCCAGCTCCGGATCGTCGGGCCGGTCGAACAGCGTGGTGTTCAGGCTGAACGGCGCCGCCGCGCCCCACCGGTCCAGCACCAGGCCGAACGCGGCCAGCAGCACGCCGGTCGGGCTCAGGCCGTGCTCGGCCGCCCGCTCCCGCACCGCCCGCCACTGCCCCGCGGAAAGCTCGGCTGACTCCCGGGAGAACCGGTGGCCGCGCAGCTCCGCCAGATCGGTCGCCCACGGCAGGCGGGGGCCCGGCGGCAGATCCGGTGCCCGCCGCGCCCAGTACTCCCGATCCCGTTCGCGCCGGAGCCGCTCCCCGGGATCGGCGGCGCGGTGCCGCATCACCTCGGCGAACGTCAGGGAGGCCCGGGGAAGTTCGGCCGACGGGGCGATCATCAGCTCGCCCCACTCGGCCAGGATCTGCATCCAGCCGGCGAGGTCGAGGGCCAGCACGTCGATGCCCAGGAAAACCCTGGTCCGCCCGTCCGGCAGGAAGGCCGCGCGCACGTCGAACAGCGGCCAGCGGGCGGGATCGCGTACCTGGTGCGAACACTCGTGCCGCATCCGCTCCAGCACGGCGTCCGCGTCCACCGCGCCGCGCAGGTCGGTTACGGCGATCTCGTAGTGGCCGGTCTCGGGCAGTACCCGCTGCCGCCCCTCCGCGTCCACGATCATCCGGAGCATCGGATGGTGCGCCACCAGCCGGTTCCAGGCCGCACCGAGCCGAGCGAGATCGTCTTCCGGGCTGTCCGGGCCCGGCCACCGGTCGTACTCGCGGTAGTAGAACGTTGCGACGCCACCCAGAGGGAACGCCGGATTCCGGCCGATCCAGTACGCGCTCTGCAGCGGCGTCAACGGGAACGTCTCCTGCGGCCCTTCGTCCGCGATCGAAGCCGGCGACCCGGCCTCGTCCTCCTCGACTCCTGACCGGGCCGCGACGCTGCGCACAGTGGCGGATCCGAGGAACGCCGGAAGCGGCAGGTCGATCCCCAGATCGCGCAGCCGCCGCCGCAGCCGTACGGCGGTGAACGACTCCAGCCCGAGAACGGTCAGCGCGGTATCGGGATCGACGGAGGCGGGATCGAGCCCGAGGACTTCGGCGACCATCTCGCCTACCTCGTCGACCATCGCGGGCGAGGACGGCAGCACGTCACGCATGGGTCTCCCAGAAGCCGGACGAGTACGAACTTGCACGACAATGATTATCACAACCGTTTTCGCAAGAACAGTCCGTCTTGCCGCGATCGTGCGCGTGCGAGGTCGCTTCCTGCGCTGCTACGCCTCTCAGCGTGAATAGCGCTCTTGCCGGCGCCGCCGGGTCCGAGTCGACTGCCGGCCACACGTACTACAAGGCGTAGTGGTTTCCTCGGTGGCGTGTGGACCGCGCGCTGCCGCGTGGAGCGCTGGGGTGGTGCAGGTGCACGGCGCGGTTCCTGGGCCGGTCCTGACCGATCCGCTGGAAACACAGCGCCTGTGCGCCTCCCGGCGCTGGTTCTCCGGGTGGAGTCAATCGTGCTTAGAAGCACTCCCGCCCTGGCGGACGCGGATGCGACCGGACGTCGGCGCGCCGCCGTCCGGCACGAAGGTTCCGGTCGCCGCGCCGGCCGGCGTGGGCTTCGTCGCCGAGGCCTCCGCCGCGGGGGCGGCGGCGCAACTCGCGGCTGGGGCCTGGTCGCGGTGGGCGATGACGCCCCACACGGTGACCGGGACGCCCTCGACGTCGACGGCGGCCTCCACGGTGACGATCGCATCGGCCGGGACGCTGCCCTTCACGGTGAGCGCTGCGCGGCCGAACCGTCCGGCGAACTCGGCCACCAGCTCGCGGACCTCGTCGTAGCCGCGCCCGGCCGCAACGCGAGCTTCCAGCCGCACCGGGCCCGGGCCGCCGACCCGCCAGTCCTCGGCCGGACGCCAGACGAACTCGCGGGCCTGGCGCTCGTCCATCCCGGCCCGGCGCAGGGCCGGGAGCATCTGCGCGGCGATCGCGTCCGACACCGCGTCGCCGGCGGCGCGGTTCACGCGGTCGGCCAGGCTGTTGGGGTGCGTGGTCATGGCCAGCGCCTCCTACAGGGCGTCGACGTCACCGAGGAGATGATGCACACCGTGCCGCGGCGTCGGGCGAACGGCGAGTCGGTCGAGCAGATCCGGCCCGACCTGATCCCCCCGCCGGTAAGGCCACTTGAGCTCACACGGGTATGAAGGTCAAGCCAAAGCCCGCGAGGGGTGCGGGGCGGGTGGAACGTTGACCGAGTGGAACGCCGGGCGCGGGCCCTGGGACGGCACTGTCTGGAGGAGCCTGAGCGCGCCGCCCGGCCCGACCGCGAAGGTGTTGACGATGCTGTCGGTGAAGTCGCTGACGTACACGCGCCGTCCGCCGGGGGCGAACCCGATGCCGATCGGGCTGGACATGCTGGTCCGCGGCACGGTCTCGGTGAGCCTGCCGTCGTCCCCGATCGCGAACCCCAGCACCTGGCCGGGGACCGCGTCGGGATTGGCCCCGACCCCGACCGCGGCCACGTAGAGCCAGTGGCCGTCCGGGCTGATCGCGGCCCCCTCGGGAAAGTCGCCTCCGGGCACCGGCGAGCCGGGCACCGGCCTCAGAGCGCCGCTCGCGGCGATGTGGAACCCGTGAACGTCGTCCGACACCTGGTTGACCACGTACACGAACCTGCCGTCCGGAGTGATCACGGTCTCCGCTCCGGACACGCCGATCGCGGCCCTGGCCACCCGGCGCCCGACCGAACCGTCGGCGCGCAGCGCGAAGCCGGTCAGCACGGTCCGCGCGGTGTCGGCGGGCGTGCCGTGGCTGACGTACAGGAACCGGCCGTCGGGGGTCACCGCGACCCCCTTGCTGTTCTCGGCGCCGGTGTCCACCGCATCGCGCGGGTGCAGGTCGCCGCGGCGCCCCACGGCGAACACCGAGACCGCTCGGCTTCCCAGGTTGCTCGCGTAGAGCGTCCGGCCGTCCGGGGACATCGCCATCGCGAACGGGGCCTGCGTCGCGACCGCGCCGAGGCGGGTGAGGGCCCCGTCGGGTCCGATCCGCACCCGCAGGATCCGGTTCAGGAGGGTGTCGGCGACGTACCCGAAGCGCGCGTCCGGGGTGAAGGCCATGGCGCGCGTACCCGCCGTCTCGTCGGTCGGCAGCGCGTCCACCGGAGTGAGCGTGCCTGCTCCGGTGACCGCGAAGCGGGCGACGTTGCCGGTCCCGCCCGCGTTGGCGCTGTTGGTCACGTAGACCACGCGCCCGCCGGACGGTGCCGCCTCCCGGACCGGCGCCGCGCTCGCGGGCGCCGCGCTCGCCGCCCCCGCCAGCAGGAGTCCGGCGGCCCCCGCCGCCATCCGGCCGAGTCTGCACATCGGATCCTCCCCGTCGGGTCGGCGCGGGCGGCCGGGCGCCGCCGCACCCACACCGAACCCCGGCCACGGTGATCCAGTCCAGGCCGTTCCCGAACTGACACGTACCGGCCAGAAACGGAACCGCCCGCCCCCCGCGGAGCGTGATCGGGCCTCTGCGAGGCGGTACGCCACTCCGGACCGAGGGTGAAATGTCCAACTATGGGTCGGTCGTCGGCCAAACTCCGGCTAAGCGCAGGCCGCGCGCACCGCCCTTGCCTGTACGCCCGGAACCTGCCGATGGAGCATGGAAGGCGAGGCAGGATCCGGCGACCGGCCGGCCAGCTAGGCGACGCGACATGCTCCTAGGGGGAAGAGCGAGATGAAGTTCATGGACGTCCACCGCAACATGCAAGGGATCTCCAGCGACGATCTGTCGGCCGCCCATGAGGCGGACCTGGCGATCGAACGCGACGAGGGCGTGCACTTCGAGCGGGCCTGGGCGGACCCCGAGTCCGGCACGGTGTACTGCCTGTCCGAGGGGCCCTCGGCCGAGGCGGTCCAGCGGATCCACGAGCGCGCGGGCCACCCCGCCGACGAGATCCACCGGCTGACGTTGATCGTGTGACACCGGCCGACGGGCCGGTGGCGGGTTCGCGGCGAGGGCAGCGGTCCCCGGCTCAAGGGCCGAGGCCTCACGGCTTCGGCCGGCCTCGATGCCGACCGTGGTCGGTGGATGGGGCCTGGTCCGGCCCGCATGTCGCCGTACGCTCAGGTACCGCCTCATCGGCGGTCTGCGACGCCTGGTCTCGTGAGTAGGGTGAGCCGCTCAGGTCGGGGCGTGGTGTGCGGAGGCGTTCGCAGTGGGGTTCGAGGGGAGCGTCTGGCGGGTCATGCGCCAGGACGAGCTGGTCGGTGAGATCACCATCGAGGCGGCGGATTGGCCTTGGCTCAACGGGCGCTTCGTGGCGGGGCCCGCGTTCGCGGATGTGGGGCCGCTGTTCTCTCGGGAGCTGGCGCTTCTTGATCGCATCGATGATGACCACGAGGCGTGGGAAGCGGTCTATGCGCAGATCGCCGAGGCTGTGCAGCTGGTGGCGCCTCATGGGGCGGTAGCGGAGTTCCTGCTGCATATCCAGGACGATCAGGCGTGGTTCCGCTGGAGCGACGAGCCGCCCTAGAGGCTCGTCACGGGTAGGAGGTGTCATGGACGCCCACCGGGGCGCCCATGGCCTCTTGCAGTGATTCCAGGAGTTGTTCGAGTTCGCGGCCCTCGGGCTCGTTCAGGAACGCGGTCACGGCGGAGTAGACGTCCACCGTCGCGTCCGGGTGGTCCGCGTCGTACTTGCCCATGAGGAAGCGGGCGAAGGTGGGCGAGGCCGGGTCTTCGTCGAGCACCCAGGTGCCGCCCGCGTCGCTGAACATGTACTCGGCGCAGTAGGCGGTCAGCAGCAGGTCGAAGGGCTGGTAGCCGATCATTTCGAAGGGGGTCAGGTCCTCGGAGGCGCAGATGATGCTCATGTGCCCGAGGCCGTGGCTGGGTTGTTCGAGCAGGACTTCTGGGGGATCCCAGCGGGACAGTTCGCCCAGGTAGACGACCAGCTCGCGACTCGTTTCGATCCAGTCCGGCAGGAACTCCCGGCGCTCGTCGCGCACGCGGGCCGCCGCGTCGGGGGACAGCGGGTCGGGCAGCGGCTCTTCCGGATCGAACGGGTACGCCATGCGCTCTCCTGATCTTGGAACGGTCGAGCACGCACACTAACGCACCCTGCCTGAGCAATCGGTCAGGACAGCAGCGGACCTCGGCCTGGCACCCGTTCAGAACGAGCCGCGCCCGACCGCGGGGTCGCAGGGTTCGAGCCGGTCGGCCAGGCGGTGCAGCGTCCGCGCGGTCGCTCTGCGGACCTGCCCGCGGTGGCGACGCCGCGGGCGGCCGGGGACGTGCGGCGCGTCCGGCAAGGCCGAGCGCGCCCGGGTGCGGGAGATCTCGTTGGCGACGGTGAAGCCGAGCAGGTCCATCATCGTGCTCCTTCCGTGGGGGCCGGGCCGGTAGAGGCCCGGACGACCAGTTCCGCGGGCAGCACCACGTCGCGCGCGGCCCGCCCGGCGGGAGGATCGAGCAGGAGGCCGCCGGCGACGCGCCCCATCTCGCGGGCGGAGTGCCGGACGGTGGTGAGGCCCGCCGTCGCGGCCTCCGGTACGTCGTCGAAGCCGATCACCGAGATGTCGTGACCGGGGCGCAGTCCGCGTTCGGCGAGCGCGTCGAGGACACCGAGGGCGAGCATGTCGTTCACGGCGACGATCGCCGTGGGCCGGGGCGGGCGGTCGAGCAGGAGGGCGGCCGCGGCGGCGCCGTCGGCCCGGGTGTAGGAGGCGGCGCCGGCGAACGCCAGCTCCGCCCAGCCGACGCCGGCCTCCGCGAGCGCGTCGCGGTAGCCGCGCAGCCGCTCGCGGCTGAAGTGGTACGGCAGGTCGTCAGGGCCCGCCAGGGAGACCGGGCCGGTGGGCCGTCCGGAGGCGGGCAGGGCGAAGATCGCGGCGATCCGCCGGTGGCCGAGCCCGGCGAGGTGGGCGCCTGCGGTACGGGCCGCCGCGGCGTCGTCGATGCCGACGAACATCGCGTCGGGGTCGTCGTCGCGCCGGTCGGCGTTCACGATCGGGAGGCGGCGCGCCCTGACGGCGTCCAGGGACCGGTGCCCGTCGGGCAGGCCGTACACGCAGAAGCCGTCCACGGAGGCGTCCTGCACCAGGCGCACGGCCGTCTCGTCGTCGCTCCCGGACAGCGGCACCAGCAGCAGGCCGGTCTCGTGCCGCTCGGCGGCGGCGGCGAGGCCGCTCATGAACTGCACGGTGTAGGGGTCGGTGAAGGCCACCGACACGGCGGCGTTGAGCAGCACGCCGATCGCGCCGGTGGTGCCGCGCCGCAGCGAGCGGGCGGTCGGGTGCGGTCCCGGGTACCCCAGCCGCCGCGCCGTTTCCAGGACCTTCTCGCGCAGCTCGGCGGAGAGCTGGTCCGGGCGGCTGTAGGCGTTGGACACCGTGCTACGGGAGACCCCGAGCTCGTCCGCGACGGTCTGCAGTGTCGGCCGCATCCTTGGATGATCTTTCTGTATCGATTCAGTCTTCTGGATCGATACAGTAACACGGCCGTGCGTCTGCCTCCAGTCCCAGCGGCGGCTATCGGCCGCCGCCGGGGGAAGTTCCGGTGATGGCCTGCCTCTGCTTGCCGGCGATCTCCTGCAGCGGTATGTCGTCCTGGTTGGCGAGGATGACGCCGACCCACCCGGTGTCCGGGTAGATGCTCCAGTGACTGCAACTGCCGGGGTGGATGCCGCCGCGCGACAGCTCCCACTGGCCTGCGACGATGTGGGCCGGCGGCCCGTAGGTGCTGAAACCCGGGGAGCCTCGGAAGTTGGGGGCCTTGACCGAGGTGTACACGTCGGCCCACGGCGGGTCGAGCAGGGTGCCGTCGTACAACGCCTTGGCGAACCGGACCATGTCCGGCGCGGTGACGAACCCGCCGTCCGGGACGAAGTTGCGCGCATTGTTCTGGCCCGCCAGGCCCGGGTGCGTGCTGCCCTTGTCCAGGTTGCGGACGGCGTCCACCCGGCTGCCGTCGGCCTGCTTCATGTACGAGTGCGCGATGTGCTCGTCCGCCAGCCATTGCGGCCTGGTGTAGTACGCCGAGCCGGTCATGCCGCAGCGCCCGAAGACGTGCTCGTGCACGTAGTCCCAGAACGTCATGCCGGTCACCGCCTCGACGATCTGCACGGCGACTTCCGCACCCCAGCCGGGCTTGTTCGAACCCGCGCCGGGGGCGGCGACCAGCCTCGCCTGCCGGGTGTACTGCCGGTAGTACTCGAGCTGCTCCTGCTCGCTGCCGAACACGCGTTGATGGTCGTGCTCGGGAAAGGACAGCCCGGAGGTGCCCATGAGCAGATGGTGGATGCGCACCTGCTCGGCGATCTCCTTGGCGAAACCGGTCAGGTAGGTGCCCACCGTGTCCCACAGCTTCACCTCGCCCCGCTGCGCGAGCTGCACGATGGACAGGCTGAGGAACGGCCCGCCATAGAGGTTGAACGCGACACCCTCGTGGTTGCGCGTCCCCTTCTCCTTGTCGGCCATGCCGTAGCTGCGCGACAGTACCGTCCGGCCCCGGTGCGACAGCAGCACCACTCCGGAGAACCTGTCCTCGGCGGCCAGCTTGGCGATGTACCGGTCGTAGGCACCGCCGGGACGGGTGTCCGGCGGGATCCGGTCGGGCTGGGACTTGTACGTGCCGGCGTGGCCGGGCCGGCCGGTCGCTGGCGAGACGCCGTACGCCACCACGCCGGCGCCGGCCAGCCCGCCCCACCTGAGCAGCCGCCGCCGGCCGATACCACGTTCGGAATCCGAGTCCATGATCACGATCCTTTCCGGATCGACAGTGAGAGCCGTGCCCATTCCCGCTCTGAAGAGGGACGGCTGTTGCGGTCACCTTCCACCCGCGACTTTCTAGCCAACGGACGGTCACGGCACGGTGCCAACGGCTGTGACCCGGCTGTGACCGGGACTCCGGCCACGCAGCGCCGGCGCCACCCGCGTGACGCGACGCCGTTCGCGGCGGCGGTGCGGGAGTGCCGGGAGTAGCGGGCTTCGGTATCCGCACGGCTACGCCGCGTGACAGGTCGTGTCGGGTGTCGGTTAGGCTCGGAGTGGAGAAGATCCACTGTAGGTGCGTACCGAGGGGGAGGGGAGCCCCGCGCCGGGCTCGGGTCCGATGCCATGACCGAAGACGGAGACGGCTCTCCCGGTGTCCTCGACCCGGTGTCGCGGTCGGCTCCGCACGCGGTCCTGACGGTCGAGCCGTCCGGGGTGATCTCGCGGCTCAACGACGCGGCCCGGGGCCTGCTGGGCGCCTCGGCCGGGCGTGCCCTGGCCGCCGCGGCGCCGGGCTGGCTGGCCGACGCGCACCGCGCCTTGGAAGATCTGGTCGGCGCGGGAACCGCGACCGCCAGCGGGCCGATCGGTGATCGGGTCTTCGAGGCCCGGGCGGTTCCGCTGCACAGCGCCCGGGGCGCTCCCGTACCCACGGCCTGGTGGCTGGCCGACATCACCGAGCGGGTTCGGCTCGCGGAGGACCTGGCGGCCGAGCGGCGGCGGATGGCGTTCCTGGCGGAGGAGTCCGGCTGGTTCCTCGGGTCGCTCAACCTGGAACGGTGCATGGAGGCCGCCGTCCGGCTGGCCGCCCGGCACCTGGCCGGCGCGGCCCTGGTCATCGCGGCGCCGTCCGGGCCTACCTACCCCGTCGCCTACTGCGGTTCGGACGGCGACCCCGAGCACGAGGAGCGGGTGATCGACCTCGCGGAGGTGCCGGGACTCGCCGAGGCGATGCGGGGCCTCCCGCCCCCGCGCTGGATCGACCCGTCCGACGTTCCCGGCTGGGTCGCGCGCCCGGAACCGGGCGTCCAGGGCGCGATCGCGGTGATCGGGCTGCCGGGGCAGGGCGTCCCCGCCGGGGTCCTGCTGCTGCGCCGCCGCGGCCGGCCGGGATTCTCGGAGAGCGAGGAGACGGTGGTCCGGCTCTTCGCCCGCCAGGCGGGAGCGGCGATGGCGGCCGCCCGGCTGTACGGCGAGCAGGCGTCCATCACCGAGACGCTGATGCGTGATCTGCTGCCCCCGCCGGCGCAGCACCTGCCGGGGATCGAGCTCGCGGCGCGATACCGGCCGTCCGAGGACGCCGAACGCGTGGGAGGCGACTTCTACGACGTGTACCCGGCCGAGTCCGGCGGCGAGTCCCTCGTGGTCCTCGGCGACGTGGCCGGCAAGGGCCTGGAGGCCGCGGTGCTCACCGGCAAGATCCGTACGACGCTGCGGGCCCTGCTGCCGCTGGCCGGAGACCACCGGCGGGTGCTGGAACTGGTGAACGCGGCGCTGCTGCACGACGGCGGCACCAGGTTCGCCACGCTGGTGCTGGCCTCGGTCCGGCGGGAGGAACGGCGGGTGCGCGTCAGGCTCACCAGCGCCGGCCACGCTCCGCCGCTGATCGTCCGGGGCGACGGCCCGATCGAGGAGGCGCCGACCGGCGGCTCGCTGATCGGCGTGCTGGACGAGATCGTCTCCACGACGGCGGAGGTGACCCTGTGGCCGGGCGACACCTGCCTGATGTACACCGACGGCATCACGGAGGCGTTCGGCGGCCCGCTCGGCGACGAGATGTTCGGCGAGGAGCGGCTGTACGCGGGACTGGCCGGCTGCGGCGGGATGCTCCCCGAGGCGCTGGTGGAACGGGTCCACATGCTCGCCGCCGAATGGGTCCGCGGGAACCGGCACGACGACATGGCGATCATCGCGATCACCGCCCCCCGGCGTTCGGAACGGGGAGGATCATGACGCGCGCACCGGATTCGCTGGCCGACCGTCTCTGGGAGGCCGTCACCTCCGGGGACGAGGCCGCCGCGGCCGACACCGCCATCGCGGCGCTGGACGGCGGGCTCGACATCGAGGACCTGCTGCTCGACGTCATCGCGCCCCTCCAGGGCCGGATAGGGAGCGAGTGGGCGGCCAACCGGTTCAGCGTGGCGCGGGAGCATCTCGCCACCGCCGTCAACGAACGCGTGATCAGCGCGCTCGCGCACCATCCGGCCGTCCGGGAACGGCAGCAGGCGCGGCGGCGGCCCGGCCGGGTCGCGGTGGCGTGCATCGACGGCGAGTGGCACGCGCTGCCCGCACGGCTGGTGACCGAGGTCCTGCGGCTGCGCGGCTGGCACGTCGACTACCTCGGCGCCCAGGTGCCGACCCAGCATCTGGTCTCCTACCTGCACGGCACCGGCCCGGCGGTCATCGCGCTGTCATCGTCGATCGCGACGCGGCTGCCCGCCGCGCACGCGGCGATCGCCGCCTGCCGGGCGACCGGCACCCCGGTCATGGTCGGCGGTGCGGCCTTCGGCCCCGGCGGACGCTACGCCGCCCGGCTCGGCGCGGACGCCTGGGCCGCCGACGCCCGCGCCGCCGCCGACCGCCTGGCGGAGGGGCCGCCGCCGGCACCGCCGGCGGTCCACCGCCAGGTCATCGACGACCTGCCGCACCTCGCGGACATGGAGTACGCGCACGTCAGCCGGACGGCGCCGGACCTGGTCCGGCACGTGCTGGACGGTCTGGCGTCCCGGTTTCCCGACATGGCGGCCTACAGCGAGCAGCAGCTGCACCACACCGCCGAGGACGTCGCGCACATCGTCGACTTCCTCGGCGCGGCCCTCTACGTCGACGACCCCGACCTGTTCAGCGGCTTCATGGCGTGGGCGGCCGGCCTGCTCGCCGCCCGCGGCGTCCCCGCGCGCAGTCTCCTGCCCGCGCTGGAGCTGCTCTCCGAGCGACTCGAGGGCCGCCCCCGCGCCATCGCCATGCTCGACCGCGCCCACACCGAGATCAGGAACGCCCGAAACGGGCACGGTACGCGGCCGGGCTGAAGTCGAAGAAGTGCCGGAAACGGCGGCTCGCGTAGTTCGGGTCGTTCCAGCCGACCAGCCGTCCGACCGCCGCGACGGGCAGTTCGGTCTCGATGAGGAGGGCCGCGGCACGCTCGGCGCGCAGCCTGCCCAGGTAGGTCATGGGCGGGACGCCCAGCTGCGCGGTGAACAGGCGGGCCAGATGGGCCGGTGACGTGGTCACCGCCGCGGCGAGCTCGGTCAGGCTCCAGGCGCGCTGGACGTCGTCCTCCAGCAGCCGTGCCGCGGCCGTCACCGCGGGGTGGGTCCGTCCGGGCGGGTCGGCGGGGAGCGATGCGGCCGTGCCGCCCAGCAGGCAGAGCAGCATGCCGACCAGTACGGCATGCGGGGGTTCGGGGCGGGGCCGGCCGGTGATCGCGGTGAGGCCGGTCTCGACGATGCGCAGCGTGGTGGGGTCCAGCCGCAGCGGGTGGCCGGAGCGGCCGGCGTCGTGCAGGATCCGGCCGAGCCGCGGGTCGGCGCGCAGCCAGGCCAGTTCGCGCTGGAACACCTCCGGGCCGACGTAGAGGTTGTGGACCACCAGCCGGCGGCAGTCCCGGTAGCCGTGCCAGTCTCCCGGCCGCAGCATCGCCACCGAGCCGCGGTCCAGTTCCCGCTCGCCCGCGGCCGAGACGTGCGTCGCGGTCCCGCCGGTGACCACGGCCAGCTCGATGAAGTCGTGGCTGTGGAGCGCGGCGCCGTCCCGCAACTCGTACCGCTCGGCGACGGCCGGCGGCCCGCCGGGCGGGAAGACCTCCGCTCGCCGCACGCGATGCACCGGGCCCTCCTTCCGCGGGTGACCGTCAAGATTGTGCTACATCTGCCGGGTTCCCGTGCTAGCCGCGCACCCCTCGCGATCGCGACAGTTGTAGCGACCGACTCCCCGAAACGCGAGGAAGATGAGAATGGACGCCGCCGCCGCACACCCCCGCACCACCCCGGAGAACCTCTCCGAGGACACCGTCGCCGCCTACCGCCGTGATGGTTTCGTCCATGTGCCGGGGGTCATCTCCCGGACGGACGCCGCCAGGTACGCCGAAGCCGCGCTGGCGGTACGGAGCACCGTCCGCGACAACCACGACGGGATGATCTTCACCCAGCTGCTCCAGCTATGGCGCCGGGACGAGACGCTGCGGGAGCTCACCCTGGACCCCGCCCTGGCGGCCATCGCCTCCCGGCTGGCGGGGATCCCGCTGCGGCTGTGGCACGACCAGCTCCTCATCAAGGACCCGCACAACGGGGCCGCCACCGAGTTCCACCAGGACCAGCCGTACTGGCCCCACACCGGCTCCCGGCATGCGCTGTCGGCCTGGGTGGCGCTGGTGGACGTCCCGGTCGACCGCGGCTGCATGACGTTCATCCCGGGCTCGCAGCACCTGGACGGGCTGCGCGCGCAGGACCTGTCCGACCACGCGGACATGTTCGCCGTGGCGCCCGAGCTGGAATGGGAGCGCCGCGTCACCGTTCCCCTGCGGGCGGGCGACTGCACGTTCCACCACTCCCTCCTCGCGCACAGCGCCACGCCCAACCTCACCGACGATCCCCGCATCGCCCACGTCATCATCTATGTGGACGCCGACCTGTCCCTCGCGTCCGAGCCCGCCCATCCCGTCACCGACCCGCTCGGCCTCGCCGCGGGAGAGCCGCTGCCCGACGAGCACTTCCCCCGCTTCCGCCCCGCCCGCGGGTGACCGTCCGGCGGTGCGGGCCGGCGGAACGTCCGTCCAGGGGGCATCAGAGGTGCAGGTGCAGGCCCTGGGGTGTCGCCAGCTCGGCAAGCACGGCGGCTTCGCCGGGCTTTGCCGGAGAGGTTCGGTCGTGCTGCACGGTGTTTCTCCCCGACGAGGCGCACAGCCAGCAGCCGCTCGCCATCCATGGACGGCAGCCAAGCATGCGCCACCGACAACGGCCACGGAACGGCGCGAAATCGGCGCTCACAAGCGGGCGTCGAAGCGTCGGCGGAGCGGCTCGTAGTCATGCGCGGGAAAGATCTCCGGAAGCACTGTGAGGTAATGCTCCAAACCCGCGACGCTGCTGGGCGACACCTCGCGCCGCAGGTTCACGTCGGCGAAGAGGTACTGCCACCCGTGGGCACCCACAGTGAGCAGCACCGAATCGAGGTAGCCGGCGTAGTCGACGTCCAACGGTTCGAGCCAGTGGTCACCGGCGTCGTAGTACCAGATCTGCGTGTCCGCCCCGATGGACAGCGGGCGCGCTTCGGGTAGGGAGATCCCGGTGACCGACCCCGACCCGGCGTGCGGCTCGTAATCGATGGTGTAGAGGTCGACCAATTTGGCGTACTCCTCGGGCGGCAGCGTCCAGTCATCGGGACCCCACCCGTTCACCGCCCATTCGGCGATGTTCTGGAGGCAGAACTCGCCGCCGCGGGTGCCGTCGGCCGTCAGCCGCCACACGACGTGAAGTTGCTTGGAGCTGAAGTACAGGCTGCGGAAGGCATCGTCCAAGTGGACGTCGGCGTTCTGGGCCAACTCCGCGAACACGGCGTCGGCGCCGGCGCCGTCATGCACGTCCTCACCGGACTCCTGATGCTTGACGGAGACGAGCGGGCTTGCCACCAACTGCTCAACGACGCGAACGTAGCGTTCCAGGAAAGGGGTGAAGCCGTTCATCGCTCTCCAAGATATATTCGCACCAGATTCAGGCGGAGCCGAGCAGATTCCAGCGCTTACCGACAACGTTGAAGAACACCACACCTACCACAGGCCGGCGTCAGGACAAGTAGAACAGGGAAAGTGACCGTTGGTATGGCGGGCGCCAATTGCGAGCCGATCAGAGTATCTGCTTGGCGGCCCCTGCCGGATCGGATCTGCGTGCGGTGAGTTTGCCGTGCGCCTGGGCGCGGCCCCAGACCGCGTCCTGCCTGGCGCGGGCCGGCACGACGACCACCCGCACCACTTTCCACGCCGAGACCACCATGGCCGCCACGATCCTCGGGCTCCCCACGGACTTACAGGGCTCGCCTGCCTGCCTGATCTTCAGGCTTCCACCTCAGCCACCGGTGTCCGGCGCGCGGAAGTGATCATCCGGAGCCGGGGCGCCCCCGCCGGAGGCTGTTCCTGCCGTTCGGAACTCCTGGAGCCAGTCGGCGATCTGCTCCTGGTCATGCAGGTATGGCTGCCCGCGACCGTGGCGTAGATCGATGCCGTGCAGCAGTCCGAGCGCACGCCAGATCGCGCTGTCTGTGGCATTGGGTTCGCCGGCGGTCCTCCATTGCCCCGCCCAGCGGTCGGCCTCGTCCCTGCTGACGGTGCCGTCGAGCAGGCCTAGGAACATGGCCTCGATCTCATCGCGGGTTGGTGGCTGCCTCATCCGGCCATCGTGGCATCAGACCGAACGGACGGAACGCCGCGGCTTCCTGGCCACTGACCGGGTCGAGGCTCGTTCATGGGAACGGGCCGTCCGAAGGGACGACCGTGAGAGAGTAGCCGCTGCCAGTGGCGCTTCCTCGACACCGCGCTTCTCGATGCGTTCCTAGCTGTAGCCCCATTTTGGGGGGCGAAGCCAGATAGGTGCTCCTGGACCCGCACTTCCCGCACCACCAGCACGAGTCCGGAGATCACCACCATCCCAAGCCCTTGCCGTCCAGGGTCTCGGGCCGTCAGTGACTCTGCCAGTCGAATCTAGCCCGGTCGAAACGGTGTGCCTTGAGGTCTTCGTACCTGATCATCCAGTAGAGCAGGCCGCCGTCGCCCCACTCCATGCCCGCTTCCTTGTCGCCCGCGATCTGCGCCAGCAGGATCCAGCGGTCCGCCTCGCTCCACAACCGGTCCTCGTTCCGCGTCCTGAGGACGGTCTCGGCGATGCCCAGGGCGACGGGATGCTGGATGTGCTGGGGCTCGCCGCCCACCTGATGGCCCTTCTCCTCCGCCTCGAAGAGCACGTACTCGAAGTGCGCGATGCGGTCGAGGTCGTCCTCCGTCAGCCCTAGCGGCTCCCACACCTCCTCGTCCGTGATGCGGACCGAGTCCATCGCCACCTCGGCGCGCAACGGCACCGGGTTGTACGGCGATAGCGGTTCCGGCGTGTGACGCGGTTCAGCCTCCATGCCGTCCGGAACGTACAGGACCCGCGCGCCCGCAAAGGTCTCCGGATCGCTCGCGTTCACGTACGAGGCGAAGTCGTCGGCCCGCCCGTCGAAATAGAAGAAGAGCAGCTTCCCGTCCTGGGGGAACCCGACACCGGGCAACGCGGCGCACTCCAGCGAAGCGATGAAGGAGAGCGGGCCATGCCCTTCCCAGTAAGGCCACTCGACACCGTCCGGCAGCGAAGGCTCACCGCCGAGCACACCGACGGCCGCCTCGCCCGCGCTCGCCGCGATCAGGCGATACCCGTCAGGCTCGGCACGACCGATCCAGCGCTCGGCGACATCCTTCGGAAGCCCGGCACGAACGAGTTCGGCGAAACGCGCCATCGTCAACATGGCGGACATGCTGCCAGAACCCGGAGACAAACCCCGAACCTCGACATACGGCAGGAGTTGCCGGGCCAGGCGAAAGAGGGATATGCAGCAAGGGTCGCGGCCAGCCATGGACCGCCCGGCTTGGCGTGCGGCCGCATCTGCGTGCGTCCGCGGCGCGGACCTCCGCTCACCGGCTGCTGGCCGACAAGGCCCACCAAGGCGCCGGCGAGCACGTCATGATGCCCTATCGCGGCCGCGGCAAGCCTCAGTCACAAAAGGACGCCAACCGTGCGCACGCATGGCTGGCTGTGCGGACCCGGCGAAACGCGCCAACGCCCAACTCAGAGCCTGGCAGATCCTGCGCAAGCTGCGGTGCCGCCCCTGGCGCACCGGACGCATCGTCAAGGCCGTTCACACCCTGAAATTGCGCGAGTCCACCGCATGCTGGAAAAGGCTCAGTGGTTGATCGACCAAGAAAACCCGACACCGGAGACCGCATGCCGCCTTTGTGCCTGTCTCTGAATGGTGATTCGAGTGGTGAGGGCCGTTGCGGGGGACCTGGTGAAAGGACCTTGGGCGAGAGGGGATCGTCACTTCCGGCGATCAAGCGCACGACTCCCGCGGATGGGCCTGACCGAAGTGGGTCGTGGGGTTCTGCGCGGATGGGTGAACGAGCATGATCTCTGCATGACTCCGAAACGCTGGATCGTCCCTGGGGTGGTGCGCCTTGGCCTGTGCGGCTCTGTTGGCGCTCGTAGGTGGGCTGCAGGTCTTCGGCTCCGTCACCTCGCCTACCTTCAGGACTCTTGAGATCAGAGGCGGCCGAGAGGCGCAGTTGCTCGACCCCGCCGCCTTCCTGCGAGGGCTGGTCTTAACGGTCTCGGCGGGGGTGGCGTTCTTCTCTGGTCTCGCCTGCATCTTCTGGGGTGCTTCGCGGCGCCGTCAGGAACTGTTAGAGGAGATCCTTCAGCGCCTGTCTCCCCCTGCGCCGAGCGCTCACGAGGGTGTCCATGCCGGCCCAGGTCGTCCGGACTCCACTTGATCTGACAGCGACAGTGAGCCGGCCGATCGTTCGTGAACGCCTGGTCCGGCCGGGGGTGCCGACGGGCGATCGGGGTCGCTGCCAGGAGCGAATCCAGCGAGTTTGCTCGGGTCACGGTCGGTCTCCATGTCCTCGTGCCAGCCGGCGGCGTTGGTGATGACGTAATGGGGACCGGAATTTCGATCGGATCGTCGCTCTCTGTAGTCGCCTTCTCGGGTGCTGCGGAGTCGAGGAGTCAACTGGTCGGCGCCGGCGTCGCCCGCTGGCCGGGAACGTGCGGCCGTGGGCGTTCACCTCCTGTCCGAGAATGATCTTTCCGGACAGGAGGCGGGGCCACACCACCTTCGGGGCTGAATGAGAAGTCACGCCGGCGTCAGCCGTCGCGGCCGTGCAAACGCGACGTTCGGTTCCGACGCCGGTCGACCTTCGTGGTGAAAGGCACTGCGGCGATACGTCGCCTGCCCGGACGCAGCGGCTGCCGCTCAAGACATGAGCACCTCGTCAGCGGCGGCCTGGCCGGAGCGCACCGCCCCGTCGATGTAGCCGTACCAGCGGGTCGCGGTCTCGCTTCCTGCCCAGTGGATGCGGCCCACGGGGGTGCGGAGCGCGGGGCCGTACTGGGTCCACGCGCCTGGCGGGAAGAGCGCCGCGTACGCGCCTCGGGTGAAGGGCTCGGCGCTCCAGTCCTGCTCCAGGTAGGTGCGCGGCCGGGCGGCGTGGGGGCCGAACAGGCGGGCGAGCTGGTCCAGGACGGCGCTCTTGCGCTGATGTTCCGGCAGGGCGGCCAGCTCCCGGGCGACGGCGCCTTCGAGGATGCCGACCAGTACACCTCGGTTCGCCGAACGGGGACTGCTGTCGGTGACGCCGCTCAGGGGACCGCGCAGACTCAGCGCCTGCCCGCTCAGGCCGGACGAGCGCCAGAACGGCTCCGGATAGACGATCAGGCACTTGATCGCGCTGCCCATCGCCAGCCGCTGGGTCAGGCCGTCCCGGCCGGCAGGCAGCGGCGGATCGTAGCTGATGCGTCCGGCCAGGACGGGCGGGATCGCGACGACGACGCGGGCAGCGCGCACGGTGTCGCCGGCCGCGGTGCAGATCAGGACGCCGGAGTCGTTCTGGGCGATCCGCAGGACCGGCGCACTGAGGCGAACGCGGTCGCCGAGCCTGGAGGCCAGGCGCCGCGCCAGCTCGCCGGCGCCCTGGTCCAGGCGGTCCTGCTGGGCGCCGCCCTCGGTCGCCATGACCGCCTCCAGACTGCCCGCCGACCGGGCGTAGAACAGGGCGTGCAGCAGGGACAGCTCGCTCGGCTCGCAGGCCCACATCAGCCGGGTGGCCAGCGAGAACAACCGGCGCCCGCCTCGAGTGCGCAGGGTGCGGCCGATCCACGTGGCCAGGGTCTGGTCATCGAGTACCGCGGCGTTCGGGCTGCTCCACGGGGCGGCGGGGTCGATCGTCCGGGCCAGCCGCTCGAACCGCGCCTGAGCCTGAGCGAGGTCCAGCAGCTGCGGCATGCTCAGCCGGGGGACGGTCCCCCGCCAGTGCCGGATGCGGCCAGCGGAGGTCTCGACCAGGTGGTCGCCTGCCACATGGGTGGCGAACACCTCGATCCCGAGCTCCTTGGCCAGGGCATGGACACGATCCTGCCCGGGACCGATGAACTGGCCCCCGAGGTCGAGGATCTCGCCGTCGGCCTCAACAAGGCGGGTGCGCCCGCCGACGTGGTCGCGGGCTTCGAGTACGAGCACGTCCACGCCCTGCCGCAGCAGTGTGTCGGCGCAGCTCAGCCCGGACATTCCGGCGCCGACGACAACGACGTCGGCGACGTGGGGACGGTGGTCGGTCATGACTCGCTCCTGGTGCGTCGGGCCGTGCCACGGCACGCGACGTCCCTAGGGTGCGACGCGTTCGCGGCACGGCGAACACGCCAGCGCACCCACCGACCACCATCGGCGCTGACTCATGATGCTTGATCACCCCCAAGCTACCCGGGTGGTTGTGGTCTCGGGACGATCTGGTCGAAGTTCGTGTACGCCCCCGGAGCCACGTGCGTTGACTGCAGACCCTCAGGACCAACGAATACGCAACCTTCGGTTAGGCGAGCTCACCGGTATCGGCCCCGGAATCGGCAGCTGCTGGCGTTGCGCCCTGGCCTACCAGTGAAGACGGGCGGGCCGGCCCGCGCGGGGTCGCAGGGGATCGGACGCAGGCGCTGGAGCTGCACCGACCGCAGCGGCCGCCGCCATGTCGGCCGGACGTCACCGGCACCGATGTCGTTCTGCTGCTGAGCGACATCTAGCACGCGGCGTCGTCGTCGCTGCCGGCCGAGCAATCGGGGCCCGGGCGAACAAGCGGGCGGCCCTGGCGGCACCCGTCGCTGTCAGCCGCATGCTGGCGCGTCCGCCGTGGCGGTTTCGCGACCCGGAAGTCTGCCGCGGGGTCCTGGCCCGGCTTCGAACGGCGAGCGCGGGCGATGCGAGTTCGAGCTGGTCGACGGTGGGGATTGCCTGTCGCGTTGGATCGCGACGGGCTTCACGGTCGCGCCGGGTGATCGCGCCGAGTGCTGGGTGGCCCGAAGTTGTGGTGCTGAGATCAGAGGGTGAGTGGGGTGTCGTCCATCCAGCGGGCCAGTTCGTCGCGGCCGATGAGGACGAGGTGGCCTTCGGCTTCGGCGCGGGCTTGCCGGGTGAACGTGTTGTTGGTGACCAGCACGCCGATGTGGTCGCGGTAGCTGGAGTTGATGGCGCCGATGAGGTTGCGGACGCGGTCGGCGCCGACCGGCTTCTTCTGGCGTTTGCACTGGATGGCGATCTTGGCGCCGCCGTCGGTCAGGGCGGTCACGTCCACACCGCGGTCGCCGGCCCGGCCGATCACCTCCACGGCACGGAACCCGTCGCGGCAGAGGAGGTCGGCGGTCAGCTCCTCGAACTGGAGCCCGGTCATCACATCGACGCGTTCCAGGTGGGCGAGTTCCCGCAGCCGTTCCTCGCGGAGCCGGGCCTGGTGCCTTTCCGCGGCCAGCAGCACGGCTGCGACCAGCGCCAGTACCGACACCGCGACGACCACCGCAACGATCCAGGGCCAGTGTGCCGAGAGCACACCGAGGAGGAAGCGGCCGACGAAGAAGACGACGACGGTCGTGACGGCGCCGGCGGTCAGCGCGCCGATGGCCACGACGACGGCGTGCGGGCCTTCTCGATCCGGGGGAGCGGGGGGAGGCGGTGCTGCCATGAAGACCTCCGCGGCGTCTGACCAGAAGTTGACCCGAGGATGACACAGGCCAGTGACGCTTTGCATGGGCGGCACGGTGCCGCCGGCCCGGCACCGCCATGCTGAGCCGACCGAATTCTCTCCCGGACCGCCGCACATGATCGGTCACGAAGTGCGGTCGCACCCAACTACCCGGCGCCATCTGCTGCTTGGTGAGCGTCGGCATGGACCTGAGGTCGGCTGGCCTGCCGGCCAGGAGATCGAGGGCCGCTCGCCGGTGCGAGTGGCTGATGTTCAGTTCGCCATGGCATACACGGACGGCCCCGTTCTGGGATCTCGGTGTCGCGGCGCTGTGGCCTGCCCGGGACACGATCGCGATCCTGGCCGCAACCGACAGCGACTGACCGGCACGATCCACAGTAGCCAGTGGGTGCCGCCCTTCCGCGCGGGTCCCGGCTGCGCCGGGCGGTCACGGACGGCTGGGCGGACGGGCATCTAGCGCTGCCGAACCATGAGGGTGAGATTGTCACGCGCGTCCCAGAGCGCCTGTCCGCGGTCGCAGGAGGCTGCTGTGCCGCTGTCGGGCGCGCGGAGGCTGCGCCGGACGCCGGCCGGATCGGCGTCAGAAGGTGAGCGAGTCGGGGCAGGCCCATTTCCCCAGAGAGGCGCTTGGAAGGATTGTAGGTCGAACGGCCGTCATCTTCGCCGCCGCAGGGCGCGTACGTTTTCGTTGCCGGGGCTGACGACGTCCTGCCCGGGGAACCGAGTATCGCGCTGTGGCTGTGCCCAGAAAGGCTGGAAGCGAATATGGCCGGTCGGCATCTGCTTGTCCTGAACGTGCACGCGTACGGGCATGTGCTTCCCACCTTGGTCATGGTCGAGGAACTGGTACGGCGCGGTCACCGGGTGACGTACGTGACGTCCGGGCAGTTGGCGGGGCCGCTGGAACGGGCGGGCGCGACGGTTCTGCGGTACGAGTCGCGCATTCCGAAGATCGATCCGTTCGAGGAGGTCGGCGATGACGTGGGCCGCCCGCTGAACCTCTTTCTCGAAGAGAACAAGGCGATCCTGGACGTCGCCGAATCGGCCCTCGCGAACGTCCCTGCGGACTTGGTGCTGTACGACTTCGCGGCGCTGCATTCCGGCCGGATCCTCGCCGAGAAGTGGTCGCGTCCGGCCGTCCAGTTGCATCCGGTGTTCGTTCACGCGGACCAGTTCGCGCAGTACCGCTGCATGTTCGAGGACCCGGAGCGGACCGGGGACGAGACGGCGGGCGTGCTGGAATACCGTGACAGCGTACAGAAACTGCTGGCCGAGCACGGCGTGGCACGGCAGGCGCCGGAGTTCATGAGCGCGGTCGAGGACCTCAATCTGGTCTTCCTGCCCGAGAGTTTCCAGCCGGACGCCGCGGAACTCGGCGACCGGTTCGTCTTCGTCGGCCCATGCCTGGGCGCACGGGATTTCCTGCCGGATTGGCGCCCGCCCGAACCGGAGCGGCCGGTGGTGCTCATCTCGCTCGGCACCGTGTTCAACGAGAATCCCGAATTCTTCCGCACCTGCGCGCAGGCGTTCGCCGACGGCGACTGGCATGTCGTGATGACGCTGGGGGACCGGCTCGACCCGGCTCGGCTGGGGACCCTGCCCGGGAACGTCGAGGCGTTCCCCTGGGTGCGGCACGCGTCGGTGCTGGAGCACGCGGCCGTCTCGGTCGGCCAGGCGGGCATGGGCAGCACGCTGGAGTCCCTGGCCCACGGCCGTCCGGTCGTCGCCGTCCCGCAGTCGGGGACGCAGGAGCCGATCGCCGAACGCCTCTTCGACCTGGGGCTGGGCACGGTGATCCGTCCCGCCGAGCTCTCCGCGGAACGGATCAGGGCCGCGGTGGACGAGCTGGCGGCCGACCGGGAGTGCCTGCTGCGGGTCCGGCGGACGCGGCGGGAGATCGAGGACGCGGGCGGGGCGGCCCTGGCCGCCGACGCGATCGAGGCGCATCTCGAACGCGCTGGACGGGCGGTCGCGTCCGAGCCGTTTACGAACTGAACACGAACGGGGGCAGTCACTTCATGACACCGACGACATCGGATGCCGGGCAGCCGGACGGCGACGAGCGGAGCAATCTGCATGTGCGAAATGCCCGCCGGCTGGGTCCCGACGACATCGTCATGGCGACCCAGCCGGGTTCCGGCGCGACGCTGCTCGGCAACATCATGCTGGAACTGGACATCGACGTGATGGACCCGTTCGGTGTGGTCATCGAAACGGACGGTTCGGTGCGCGCGAACGAGGACGTGCTCACCAAGCGCGAACGCATCTCCGCGGTCGCGGCGAAGGAACGGAGCCTGCGCAGCGGCTCGGCCGCGGGCAATCCGGACGTGCGGTTCTTCAAGAACTTCCTGCCGCCGGAGAGTTACGCGCCCGGAGCGACCCGCGGGGCGGTCGTACTGGTCCGCGATCCGCGCGACGCGATGTACTCCAAGTACCGTTTCCTGCGCGATTTCGGAAACTGGATCCCCGGCCGGGACGACATCGAGGAGCAGGGTTCCTTCGCGGAGTTCCTCGATGGCAGGGGCGCGGGCCCCGAACCGCCGCCGATCGAGAACTGGACGGCCTTCTACGGGGCGTGGGCGGAGGCCGCCGACCGGTTCGAGCGGTTCACCGTCCTCCGCTTCGAGGATCTGAAGGCCGACACCTTCGGTGCGGTCTGCGAACTGCTCGACCTGTTCCAGGTGAAAGTGCCGCCGGACGAGATCGCCGCCGCGGTCGAGCGCAGTTCGTTCGACGCGATGCGCAAGCACGAGGACGCGCATTCCGCCGCCACCGGCGACGCGGTCGATGCCCGGATCATGCGTCGCGGCAAGGTCCGCGAATGGGAGGAATGGTTCGGCGACCCCGAACTGGCCGAGCGGTTCCGGAACGCCGAACTGATCGCGACGGCGGCCCGCCTCGGCTACTCCCTGTTCTCCGACGCCTAGAAAAGGAATGCTCGATTGACTTCGCTCAAGCATGACTACACGCCGTTCTCGTCCACGTACGAGCACCGCCCGGACTATGCGCCGGGCGTCGTGGACGGGCTGGTGCGCATCGCGCGGGTCGGCCCGGAGGACGCGGTGTGCGACATCGGTGCGGGCTCGGGGCATCTGACCGTCCCGCTGCTGGAGCACGGCCTCGCCGTGGACGCCGTGGAGCCCAACGCCTCGATGCGCGAGATCGGCGAGCGGCGCACCGCCGGGTTCCCCCACGTCCGTTGGCGCGAGGGGTTCGGTGAGAGCACCGGGCTCGGCACCGGCACCTGCGGTCTCGTGACGTTCGGGTCCTCGTTCGACCGCACCGAGCGGGAGGCGGCGCTGAAGGAGGTGGACCGGATCCTGCGTCCGGGCGGCCACTTCGCCTGCCTGTGGAACCACCGCGACCTGGACGACCCGCTCCAGGCGGAGATCGAGGCGCTGATCCACCGGTACGTCCCGGCGTACGACTACGGGGTCCGCCGCCAGGACCCGTCCCCGGTGATCCGCGCGAGCGGGCTGTTCGAGGAGCCGGTCGCGCTGCGGCAGCGGGTCGTGCACCGGGTGGACGCCGGGCGCTGGTGCGACGCGTGGAGTTCGCACATGACGCTCGGGTCGCAGGCCGGGGACCGGTTCGGGGACGTCCTGGACGGCATCCGCGCCCTGGTGAAGGAGCACGCGGGAGGCGGCACCGTGGACGTGCCGTACACGACGAAGCTGTGGGTCGCCCGAACACGCCGGAGCGCCGGTGATGGCGGTGCCTGAGGTACGGCTCGGAACCAAGGGCGACACCCTCGCCGGACTGATCGGACGGGTGCGTTCCGCGCGCGTCCTCCCTCTCGCGCTGCACGACCTGGCCGAATGGGAGAGCGACCGGGAGCGGGTCCTGGACCGGGTGCTGGCCGCGCCGTGGGCGTCCGGGCGGCTGATCGTCCGCAGCAGCGCCGGCGCCGAGGACGCCGCCGCCGAGTCGCTGGCGGGACGCTTCCTGACCGTCCCGGCCGTCGCCGGCCGGGACGACCTCGCCGCGGCCGTCGACCGGGTGTTCGCGTCGTACGGGGAGCCGGACGCCGCCGACCAGGTGCTCGTCCAGCCGGAGCTGCTGGCCCCGCGGCTGAGCGGTGTCGCCTTCACCCGCGACCCCAACGGCGGCGCCCCGTACACGGTGATCAACTGGAGCGAGGGCGGCCTGACCGACACCGTTACCGGCGGCCGGGTGGACGGCCTGCGCTGCTGGTACGGGGCGCGCTACTCGGGCCGCGCGCGGCCGCCCGAGCCGGTGGCCGGGGTGCCCGCGCTGCTCGCCGAGCTGCGGCGGCTGACCGGGCACGACCGGCTCGACGTCGAGTTCGCGGTGTCCGCCGAGGGCGAGCTGATCCTCCTCCAGGTGCGCCCGCTGGTGGTCACGGCCGGGACGGTCGCGGAGGCGGCGCACCGCACGGTCCTGGCCGGGGTCGCCGACGAGATCGCGGCGGCCCGGACGCGGCCGGCGGAGGCGCTGGGGGAGCGGACCGCGTACGGCGTGATGCCGGACTGGAACCCCGCCGAGATGATCGGCCTGCGGCCGCGCCCGCTGGCGCTGTCGCTCTACCGGACGCTGATCACCGACCGGACCTGGGCGCGGGCCCGGTACCGCTACGGCTACCGGGACCTGCGCGGGACACCGCTGCTGGTGGACTTCTCCGGGCTGCCGTACATCGACGTGCGGGCCAGCGTCAGCTCGCTGATCCCCGCCACCGTGGACCGCGCGCTGGCGGCCCGGCTGGCCGAGCACTGGGTCGGGACGCTGCTCGACCGGCCGCACCTGCACGACAAGCTGGAGTCCCGGGTGGTGGTGTCGGCGCTGGGCCTGGGCGCCGAGGACCGGCTCGCGGAACTGGCCGGGGCCGGGTTCGGCGAGGCCGAGCGCACCGCCCTGGCCGGGAGCCTGCGCGCGCTGACCGACCGGCTCGTCACCGGCGGGCTGTGGCGGGAGGACCTCGACCGGCTCCGCGCCCTCGATGTCCCCGACGCCGCGCGCGACGACGGCGCGGAGGAGCCGGCGGCCAAGGCGCGCCGGTGCGTGGAGTACGGGACGCTCCCGTTCGCCGGGCTGGCGCGCGCCGCGTTCATCGCGACCGACCTGCTGGACCACCTGGTCGCCGCGGAGGCGCTGTCCCCGGAGGACAGGACGGACTTCCTCGGCGACCTGGACATGGTGGCCAGCGGGCTGCGCCGCGACTTCGGCGCCCTGGACCGGGACGCCTTCCTCAAGCAGTACGGGCACCTGCGGCCCGGCACCTACGACATCCTGTCGCCCCGCTACGACGAGGACCCCGACCGGTACTTCGACTGGTCGGCCCGGACGGGCGCCGAGCCGCACCGTCCCGGGTTCGCCCCGCGGCCGGAGCAGCTGCGCCGGATCGAGCGGCTGATCGCGGAGAGCGGCTTCACGTTCGACGCCGCGCGCCTGCTGGAGTTCATCGGCACCGCCATCTGGGGACGGGAGAAGGCCAAGTTCGAGTTCACCCGCGTGGTCAGCGACCTGCTGGTGGACATCCGCGAGCTGGGCGCACGGTACGGGCTCGGCGTGGACGACCTGTCGTTCGTGGACTTCCCGGTGCTCGCCGGGCTGAGCGGGGAGCCGTCCGCCGACGCGCGCGCCCTTGCGGAGGCGGCCGAGCGCGGCCGCGCCCGGTACGCCACGGGCCAGACGCTGCTCCTGCCGCCGCTGATCGGCGACCCCGAGGACGTGTGGGGCTTCCAGGCGCTGCGCGCGCAGCCCAACTTCGTCACCCGGGGCCGGGTCATCGCCCGGGTCGCCGACGTGGACGCCGGAGCCGACCCGCAGGGTGCGATCGCGGTCGTGGCCAGCGCCGACCCGGGCTACGACTGGCTGTTCGCGCGCGGCATCCGCGGCCTGGTCACCGCGTACGGGGGAGCGAACTCGCACATGGCGATCCGCTGCACCGAACTGGGCATCCCCGCGGTCATCGGTGCCGGGGAGATGCTGTTCCGCAAGTGGGCGGCGGCACCGGCGCTGGAGATCGACGGCGCGAACGGCCTCGTGACGGTGCTGCCATGACGGCGAGTCCCAGCACAGGCCGGCGGCGGCCGGGCGTGGGGGTCACGCAGCGGGCCCTGGCACCGGACCGGTTCGGCGAGCACCGCGACGCGCTCGACGTCCGGTGGTACGAGTTCCTCGACGCGTGCGGCTTCGTCGCCGTACCGCTGCCCGGCCTCCCGGGGCCCGCGCTGCGGGGGGCGTCGGCGCTGGGCCTGCACGGGCTGGTGCTGACCGGCGGCGACGACCTGGCGGTCTGCGCCGGGGGCCCGGCCACCCGCCGGGAGACCGCCGAACGCGGCCTGCTGCGGTGGGCCGTGGCGGCGGACGTGCCGGTGCTCGGGGTGTGCCGCGGCATGCAGCTCGTCCTGGACGAGTTCGGCGCCGAACTCGTCGAGGTGGACGGCCATGTCGCGACCCGGCACGAGGTCTCGGGCGTGGGCGCGGGCGGCGGGCGCGAGGTCAACAGCTACCACCGGTACGCGGCGCGCTCGGTCCCCGATCCGCTGGTCGCCACCGGCACCCATGGAGATGTGGTCGAGAGCGTCCGGCACCGCCGGGCGCGGGTGGAGGGGATCATGTGGCATCCCGAACGTGAGCCGGTATACGCCCGGGAGGACGTGGTGCTGGTCCGCGAGCTGTTCGGAGGTGCGCTGTGAGGGCCGTCATCCTGGCCGCCGGGCGCGGCTCGCGGTTCGCGCCGTTCACCGCGGACCGGCCCAAGTGCCTGGTCCGGGTGGCCGGCCGGACGCTGCTGGAGCGCCAGATCGCGGCGCTGTCGGCCGCCGGGGTCGGGGAGATCGCGGTGGTGGCGGGCTGGTCGGCGGAGTCGTTCGACGGGACCGGGCTGCCCCGCTTCGAGAACCCGCGGTGGGCGGAGACGACCATGGTCGAGTCGGTGGCCGCCGCGCGCTCCTGGCTGTCGCGGGACGAGGTCGTGGTGTCGTACGGCGACATCGTCTACACCGCGGACACCGTCCGGGCGCTGCTCTCCGCGTCCGGCCCGCTCGCGCTCTCCTACGACCCGCACTGGCGGGAGCTGTGGGAGCGGCGGTTCGAGCGGCCGCTGGACGACGCGGAGACGTTCCGCTGCGACGGCGCCGGGCGGCTGCTGGAGATCGGCGGACGGCCGTCCGGAATGGCGGAGGTCATGGGGCAGTACATCGGCCTGCTGCGCTTCACGCCGGAGGCGTGGGACGCCGTGGACGAGCTGCGCCGCACCACCCGCGGAGGGCTGGACATGACCGGCGTGCTGCGGGAGCTGCTGAGGCGGCGCCGCCTGCCGATCACGGCCGTCCCCACCCGCGGCCCGTGGTTCGAGTTCGACCATCCCTCGGACGTCGAGGCCGGGATGCGCGTCCTGGACGCCCTAGACGCGGCCGACGCCGTCGGCGAGGTGGCCTCATGATGCGCCGGGGCGTCGTGTGGGTGACCGGCCTGTCCGGCAGCGGCAAGAGCACGGTGACGGCCCGGCTGCGGGAGCGGCTGATCGAGGCGGGGGTCGAGCCCGTCGTCCTGGACGGCGACCGCCTCCGCGCGATCATGCCCGTCCGGCTCGGCTACGACGAGGCCGACCGCAGGCGGCTGGCGATGTTCTACGCGCGGCTCGCGCACGAGTTCGCCGCGCAGGGACGCCTGGTGCTGTGCTCGACGATCTCGCTGTTCCACGAGGTGCACGCATGGAACCGGGCGAACAACGAGAACTACCTCGAAGTCTGGCTGCGCGTCCCGGTACGGGAGCTGAGCGCGCGCGACGGCAGGGCCGCGCTGTACTCGGGAGGCGCGGCCGTCGGCGCGGGGGTCGCGGCGGAGTTCCCCGAGGCCCCGCATGTCGTGATCGACAACCACGGGCCGACGACCCCGGACGACGCCGCCGATCGGATCATGGCCGCGCTGGCCGGCGCGCCCGTACCGGCGCCGGCGAGGGGGCGGTGAGCATGCCGGACGATGTCATCGAGCGGGTGCTCGCCCTCGCGGACGGCCCGGTGGAGCAGGTCCGCCACCGGCTCTCGGACGTGGACGCCGCGCCCCTGGCCCGCTGTGCGCTCGACGAACTGCTGTTCCGCGCGGCCCTGATCGACGCGCCGGAACGTCCCGTCACCGTCCAGATCGACCTGGGCGGGGGCGGGCGATGCCTCGGCTTCGCCGTCACCATGGGACCCGAGGGCGACGAGGTCAGGTCCGGCCGGGCGGACGATCCCGACGTCCACTTCAGGCAGGACCTCGCGGAGTTCCTCGCCGGGCTGTTCGGGCCGCCGGGCCTGCGGGCGGACGCCACCAGGGAGGTGTCCCTGGTGGAGGCGCCGCTGCCCGAGGCGGCCGGAGGCCGGCCCGACCACGGCCGCCACGAGGCGGCGCGGCGGGCGGCGCACCGGCTGCTGAAGGCGTCCTCGCCCGACGAGCGGGACCTGGACTCCCTCGCGGTCCGCTTCGGCTCGGACAAATGGTGCTCGCACTGGTACACGCCCAGATACCGCCGCCATTTCGCGGAATACCGTGAACAGCGGGTACGGCTGCTCGAAATCGGTGTCGGCGGATTCCACGACCCGCACAGCGGCGGCGAATCGCTGCGCATGTGGAAGCACTATTTCCGGCGCGGCCTCGTCTACGGGCTCGATCTGTACGACAAGTCCGGGGTCGAGCAGCCGAGGATCCGGACCGTCCGGGGCGACCAGTCCGATGGAGCGTTCCTGGACTCCCTCGCCGCCGGGATCGGGCCGCTGGACATCGTCGTGGACGACGGCAGCCACCTCAGCGAGCACGTGATCGCCTCGTTCCGGGCGCTGTTCCCGCACGTCCGGCCCGGCGGTCTCTACGTCGTCGAGGATCTGCAGACCTCGTACTGGACGGGCTGGAACGGCGACAACACCGACCCCGGCGCCCCCGGCACCGCGATCCGGTACCTGAAGGACCTGGTGGACGGCCTGCATCACCAGGACCGGCCTGACGGCCCGGACGGGAAGGCGCCCGCCGCGGAAACGGCCGGGCTGGAACGGCAGATCGCGGCCGTGCACTTCTACCACAACATCGTCTTCATCGAGAAGAGCGTCAACGCCGACCAGCCCGCGCCGTCCTGGCTGCCCCGGGAGACCGACCCGCGGGAATGGACGCGCTCGCTGCCGGCCTGAGCGCATTTTCTTCTGCCTGGAGGATTCCCCTTGTATTCAGCACGCATTACCGGCATGGCCACGGCCGCCCCGCACCTGGTGAAGATGCGCGATGTCGCCGACCACCTCGCCGACGATCCGGCGGGCGAGGACATCGCGCACATCATCGGCGTGTCGGCCATCGAGTCCAAGGCCATGGCCATCGACCCGCTGGTGGAGGATCCGCGCTTCTGGGGCGCGGGCGAGCGCTACCGCCGCGCCCTGGAGGCGGGCAAGGAGATGGGCGCGCGGGCGATCCGGGAGGCCCTGGACGAGGCGGGCGTCGCGGCCGGCGAGATCGGGATGCTGGCCACCGTCACCACCACCGTCCATTCGCTGCCCGGCCTGGACGGCCTGGCCGCCGACCTCGGGATGCGGCCGGACACCGAGCGCATGCTGCTGGGGCCGATGGGCTGCTACGCGGCGGCGCCGGGCCTGGCGGCCTGCCGCGACTGGGTGCGCGTGCACGGCAGGCCGGCGGTGCTGCTGTGCGTGGACGTGTTCTCCGCGCACCTCCAGCCGCCGCCGTACGACAAGGAGAAGGCGGTCGTCCTGACGCTGTTCGGCGACGGGGCGGCGGCGCTGGTGATCCGGCCGGGCGAGGAGGGCGTCCCGGGGCTCGACATCCTCGACAGCGCGATGATCACGGCGCCGGAGCACGCCGACAAGCTCCAGGTGCACACCGGCGACCACGGGGCCGGCGTCCGGCTGGCGCCGACGATGCCGGAGGTGGTGGCCTCCGCGGTCGGCCGTCCCGTGGAAGCCCTGCTCGGCCGCAACGGGCTGCGGCACGAGGACGTCCACTGGTGGGCGCTGCACCCCGGCGGGCGGCGGATCATCGAGCGGGTCGCCGAGGAGGCGCGCATCCCGGAGCCGTCGGTGGAGGCGGCCCGCGAGGTCATGCGCGAGTACGGCAACGCGGTCGGCCCGGCCGTGCTCATGGTCCTGGAGCGGCTCCAGGGGACCGATCCGCTCCCGCCCGGCGGGTACGGCGTCGTCCTCGCGTTCGGTCCCGGCGCCACGGTGTGGGCCGTGCTGCTGCGCGGTTGAGGCGCCGGCCGCGTACCGGGCCCGGCAGGAGACGCGGGGGCTGGAATCGGGTCGCGCCCGAGGTCTCTGGTACGAATCCCGTGATGGACACCGACGACCCCGACCGCGAAGATCTGGAGAGGGCCGGGCCCACCGAGCGCGGGCTGGACCGGACCGCCGGGCGTTACGCGGTGCTGGTCCGGGCGGGCGTGATCATCCCGTGCGGCCTGTTCGGACTCGTCGCCGCGCCCCGCGAGCACCGGGCCGCCGCGGCCGCGCTCGTGGTGCTCGTCATCGCCTGGTGCGCCCTGCGGCTGCTCTGGACGGAGCGCCGTACCCCCGCCCGGCTGCCCCGGCCGACGCCCGCGAGGCTCGTCGCAGTCGACGCGGCGGTGCTCCTCGCCGCGGGGCTCGGCCAGGGCGCGGCGGGCGTCCGGTTCGCCGGAAGCTGGGTCCAGGCGCTGACCGGCATCACGGCCGTGACCTACGCGTACGAGTGGGCCGCCCGGCCCGCCCTGGCCCTGGGCATGGCCGCGCTGTCGTACGGCGCGTACATCGCCGGGCTGGCGGCGGCGCCGGACGGCCGGTGGCCGGACGCGGTCCCGCTCGTGCTGCGCGGCGCGGCGGAGACGCTGATCGGCCTGGGCTGCTACGCGTTCGTCCGGCGGCGGGCCCGGGCCGCCGACCGGGTCATCGCGCGCGGCGCCGCCCGGCGCCGCTCCGCCGCCGTCGACGAGGCGCGCCGCGCGGGCGAGCGCCGCCATCTGGCCACGCTGCACGACACCGCCAGCACGACCCTGCTGATGGTCGCGGACGGGGCCTGGGACGGCGGGCGGGAGCCGCTGCGCGAGCGGGCCCGGCACGACCTGGAGGCGCTCGGCACGGCGCCCGCCCCCGAGTCCGGCCGGCTGGACCTGGCCGACCTGCTGGCCGGCGCGGCCGAGCACCGGTACATCGCGATCAGACCGGATGTCCGCGGCCCGCTGCCGCTGCCCGCCGAACCGGCCCTGGCCATCTTCCACGGCGTCCGGGAGGCGGTGCGCAACGTGGAGCGGCACGCCGGTGTGGCGGAGGCCGAGCTGTACGCGGCGCGGGACGAGGGCGGCGCGGTCGAGGTGGAGGTCCGCGACGCCGGGCGCGGCTTCGACCCGGACCGGGTCCCGGCCCACCGGCGCGGCCTCGCCGGGTCCATCGAGGAGCGGATGGCGAGCGCGGGCGGCTGCGCGCGGGTCGATTCCCGTCCCGGCGGGGGGACCGTCGTGCGCTGGCGGTGGCCTGGCCCCGGCCGTACCGCCGAACCCGGCGGCGGGCCGCGCGTGACGGGCGGGGGCCGTCCGGCGCGTTCAGCCGACCGCGTCCGCCAGGGCCTGCTCGGCGGGTTCCGGATCGCGGTGCTGGCGGTCGCGGTCATCGTCCAGTTCGCCTTCTGCCTGGGGGAGCTCTACTCGGCGCGCGCGACCTACACGGCCCTGTGGCCGCAGATCGCCGCGTTCGGGCTGCTGACCCTGGTGGCCGCCGCGGGCGGCCTCCTCGCCTGGACGCGCGGGCCGTCGCTCGCACCGGCGGTCCGGTGGACCTGCGTGGGCCTGGTCCTGCTGGCGTCCCTCGCCGCGACGGTCTCCGTCCCCGGGGGCGCGCACCTGTCGCCCGCGCACTGGTCGTTCGGGCTGGTGGGCTGGTACGGGCTGTTCCTGCTCTTCGACCTCCCGCCGGTGTACTTCGCCGCGTTCCTCGGCGCGCACCTGGTCCTCAACTTCGCCGGCCTGGCCGCCGGGCAGGCCCTCGGCTCGGCCGTGCTGGCGTCGATGGGGATCGTCGCGGTGCAGGTCTGCGGGTTCCAGCTCGCCGTCGGCATGATCGCGGTACTGCTCCGCCGGGTCGCGGGCTCGGCCGCCCGCGCCGCCGAACGGGACGAGCGGCTGCGCATTAGGGCGGCGGTGGACGAGAGCACGCACCGCGACCACCAGCGCCGCCGCCTCGCGCTGGCCCGGACGACCGTTCCGCTGCTCACCGGCCTGGCGGACGGCTCGCTCGACCCGTCCGACCCGGGCGTGCGGAGCCGCTGCGCGCTGGAGGCGGCGCGGCTGCGGCGGCTGTTCGCCGAGTACGACGGGGTGGACGACCAGCTCGTGCACGAGCTGCACGCGACCATCGACGTGGCCGAACGCAACGGGGTCGGGGTACGGCTCGCGGTGCGCGGGCGGGCCACCGACCTGCCCAGGGACGTCCGCCGCGCGCTGATCGAGCCGGTGGCGGCGGTGATCGTCGCGGCCGGGTCGGCGGTCCGGGCCACCGTCGTGCGCACGCCGGGGGAGGTCCGGCTCAGCGCCGTCGCCGACAATAACGACCAGGCCATGGAACTATGGCGCACGCTCCGTGCGTCCCACCCCACATGGAGTCATATCAAGATCGCCGGTATGGCCACGGAGCACCGGCTGTGGGTGGAGACGATATGGCGCCCGGGGGAACGATCACCGTAGTGGTGATCGACGATCATCCGGCCGTGGTCGCGGGCGCCGAGCAGTGGTACGGGACGTCCGAACGTCCGATCGAGGTCGTCGCGGCCGGCGCCACCACCGGGGCCGCCTGGACGCCGCCGGGCGACACGGCGGACGTCGTGGTGTTCGACCTCCAGCTCAACGGCGGGCTGCCCGCCTACGGCGAGCTGCGGCGGCTCGTGGACGCCGGCCGCAGGGTCGTCGTGTACACCATGCGCGACGACGAGCGCACGGCGCTGACCTGCCTCGACATCGGAGCCTCCACGTTCCTCACCAAGGCCGAGGGGCGCGACCACCTCCTGGCCGCCACCGTCGCCGTCGCCGAGGACCGCTCGTACACCCCGCCCGCGCTGGCCGGAGCGATCGGCGCGAACACCGCGCCGGACCGCCCGCGGCTGTCCGACCGCGAGCAGGAGGTGCTGATCGAGTGGTTCCAGTGCGAGTCCAAGCGGCTGGTGGCCGAGCGCCTCGGCATCACCGAGCGGACCGTCAACACCTACCTCGACCGGGTCCGGATCAAGTACGCCAACGCCGGCCGGGAGGCGGGGACCAAGGCGACGCTGGTCGCGCGGGCCCTCCAGGACGGCCTCATCCAGATCGACGACCTGTGAGCGCCGCGGGCCGGCCGGGCGCGGAGCCACCGCTCGTCCCGCCGTCCCGTGGGAAGAGCAGCGCCGGAACGAACGCCAGCGCCAGCACCGCCAGCGCCCACCAGTAGGTGGCCTGGAACGCGTCCGCCGTACGGGCGTCCTGCCCGGCGGCGGGCGCGCCGCCGGCCGCCAGGCGGGTGGCCAGCAGGACCGTGATGAACGCGGTCCCCACCGACGCCGCGAGCTGCTGGACGATGTTCATCGCGGTGGTCGCCCGCGGCACCTCGTCGTGCCGTACCGCCCGCATGGCCGCCGACATGACCGGCATCATCGTCAGCCCCAACCCCAGCCCGAGCACGAACTGGGCACCGCTCAGCACCCAGTACGAGGCGTCCACGGTGATCCGGGAGGCGAACCCCGCCATGCCCGCCGCCACGACCACCAGCCCCACCGGCACGACCCTGCCGGGGCCCGCGCGGTCGGTCAGCCTGCCGCCGAGCCGCATCGTGGCCGCCATCCCGAGCGCCTGCGGCACCAGCAGCAGGCCCGCCATCAGCGCGGTCTCGCCCCGTACCGTCTGGTAGTACAGCGGCAGCAGCAGCATCGACCCGAAGATCGCGCACGCGAACGGAGCCAGCGCCGCGGCCGCCGTCGCCACCGAACGGCGCCGGAACAGCCGCAGGTCGATCACCGAGCCGGGGCCGCCCCGCCGCAGCGACCGCACGACGAAGCCCATGACCAGCAGGGTCCCTGTTGCGGTGGCCGCCAGGACGTCCGCACGGGCGAAGTCCGAGCGTTCCGCCCCGGTCGCCAGGCCGTAGATCAGGGCGGCCAGGCCGGGCGACAGCAGGAGCAGCCCCAGGAAGTCGAGGCGCTCGGCCGGGCACGGCTCGTCCCGCGGCAGCGTCCGCCACGACAGCGCCCAGGCCAGCGCCCCGACCGGCACGTTCACGAAGAAGATCCAGCGCCAGGACGCGTGGTCCAGCAGCCACCCGCCCAGCAGCGGACCGGCGATCGGCCCGAGCATCATCGGGATCCCCACCACGCTCATCACCCGCCCGACCCGCGGCGGCCCGGCCGCCCGGGCGAGGATCGTCATCCCGGCCGGCATGATCATGCCGCCGCCGAGGCCCTGCACGACCCGGAACGCGATCAGCGACTCGGCGTTCCAGGCCGTCCCGGCCAGCGCGGACCCGGCCGCGAACAGCCCGATGGAGACCAGGTACAGCCGCCGCGCCCCGAACCGGGCGGATGCCCACCCCGTCACCGGGATCACCGTGGCCAGCGCCAGCGTGTAGCCGGTCGCGACCCACTGCACCGCGGCCAGCGACGCGTCCAGGTCCCGGCCGAGCCGGGTGAGCGCCACATTGACGACCGTGGCGTCCAGGACGGGCATGACCGCGCCGAGGGAGACGACCAGTGCCATCGCGATCAGCGCGCGATCGAGCCCCTGGTCCGGCGGCTGTGGGGAAGACGCGGTCAAGGAAGCCTGCCAATCGTCGGCCCGGGAACGACGGAGAGCGCCCGGCGGAAGGTCGCCTCGCCGAAGGCAGCCCCCGCCGGGGCCCGCCAGGAGGCCAGGGCCGCTCAGGCACCGGGACTGCCGGTCGTTCACCCCACAATTCGCGGCTCAACGGATGGTGATGTCGGCGAGGCACCGCCGGACGGACTTGACCTCAACTCAAGTTGAGCTCCCATGGTGGTGGGATGGAGCCGACCGATGAGAGCAAGATCCGCGACATGCTGGCCGTTCAGACCAGGCACTGGATCCGCCACGAAATGGACGCTTGGGGCGCGTTCTTCACCGACGACTGCGACTTCATCACCCACCGGGGGCTCTGGTGGCGAACGCGGCAGGCCAACGTCGACGGGCACAAGGACGTCCCGGCCTCGGTGGTCGCGCAGAAGCGGAGCTACGCGCAGGAGATCGTGAGCATCCAGGACATCGCGCCGGGCGTCGCGCTGGTGCACACGCGTTGGACCTGGCCCGAGCACCGCCTCCCTAACGCGGAGGCACCGGAGGATCGCGGTGGTCTGATCACGATGGTGCTGGTGAAGCATCGGGACGAGTGGAAGATCCGTGCAGTGCACAACACCCGGGTGAACGGCCTCGACGACTTCGCTGACAAGAACTCCGACCGGCGGCCACAGAGCGGACGCCCCGCGGGGTCACCGTGAGAGACGCGGCAGGGGCCGGGCAACGCCGACTCTGCGCCCAGTCGCATTTCGACCAGATGGAGCGGATCCTGCGCCATGTCCTCACTGTCGCGGGACGCCTGCTCTAGCCGAGTTTCCCTGGGTTCATGCCGTGACCAGGTCGGACAGGTGGGCGAGCATGCGGTCGGTGTCGGGGGTCAGGCCGGTGAAGAGGCGGAAGGCGTGGGCCGCCTGGAAGACGACCATTCCGCCGCCGTCCAGGGTGCGGCAGCCGAGTTCGCGGGCTCGATCGAGCAGTTCGGTGCGCAGCGGGCGGTAGACGACGTCGGCGACCCACAGGTCCGGGCGGAGCAGTGCGGCGGGGACCGGGGAGCCCGGATGCGCCGCCATCCCGACCGGTGTCGCGTTCACCAGGCCGTCCGCGTGGTGGAGGGCTGCCTCCAGGTCGGTGATCGGCGTGGCTCGGGCGCGTCCGGGGCCGAAGCGTTCGGTGAGCTCGGCGGCGAGCGACTCCGCGCGGGCGGTACGGGTGTCGGCCAGGACGACCCGGTCGGCGCCGAGTGTCAGCAGGGCGTGCGCGACGGCGGCGCCGGCGCCGCCGGCTCCGATCTGGACGATCCGGTCGGTGGCGGCGTCGGGGAGGCCGCGGGCGAAGGATTCGGCGAAGCCGGTCCAGTCGGTGTTGTGGCCGACGGCCCGGTCGCCGTCGAAGGTCACGGTGTTGACCGCGCCGAGGCGGGCGGCGTCCGGGGAGAGCTCGTCGAGGTGCTCGATCACGGTCTGCTTGCAGGGATGGGTGATGTTGAGCCCGGTGTAGCCGAGCCTGCGGGCGGTGCGGACCAGGTCGCCCGCGGCGGTGGCGCCGACGCCGAGGTCGGCGATGTCGAGGATCTTGTAGAGGTAGCGCAGGCCGTGGTGGTCGGCCTCGCGTTCGTGCAGGGCGGGGCTGAGGGAGGGGCCGATGCCGGAGCCGATCAGCCCGATCAGGTGCGCGGTCATCCCAGCGGCTCCTTGCCCATCAGTTCGGCCAGGTGGAGGAGGGCCAGCTCGTAGCCGTGCGCGCCGGCTCCGCAGATCACGGCGTCGCTGACGGCGGCGGTGTGGGAGGTGTGCCGGAACGCCTCACGGCGGTGGATGTTGGTCAGGTGGACCTCGACGGTCGGGACCGCGGCGGCCGCGAGCGCGTCGCGCAGCGCGATGGAGGTGTGCGCGTACCCGGCCGGGTTGATCACGATTCCGGCGGCGCCCTCGTGTACGGCGTCCACCAGGGCTCCCTCGTGGTTGCTCTGGCGGAAGTCCACGCGCAGCCCGTGCTCCGCGGCGACGGTGTGGCACCTGGCCTCGATCTCGGCCAGCGTGGCGGTCCCGTAGAGTTCCGGCTCCCGCCGGCCGAGCAGGTTGAGGTTAGGGCCGTTCAGTACGAGAACGGTCGGTGTCATTGGTTTCCCCGATAATTGTGGTGTGGTCAGGCGATGCGGGCGATCGGCCCGCGGGCGTCCGGCAGGAGCGGGAAGCGCTCGAGGACCTCGGGATCGTGCCCGGCCACGATCAGGTCCGGGCCGCCGGCCAGTTCCTTGATGCGGTCGAACGCGCCGTACATGCCGGTCATGCTGTGCAGGATCGCGAAGGGGCGGTCGTCCTCGAGGTTCTCGTAGAAGTGAGCGGCGTCGGAGGCGAGCACCACGTGGCCGCGGCCGGTACGTACGCGCACCACCTGCATGCCGGCGGTGTGGCCGCCGACGAGGTGGACGCTGAGACCCGGCACCACGTCGCCGTCTCCCTCCATGATCCGTACCCGGTCGCGTGCCTCGCGCAGATGCGCGAGGTCGTCGTCGCTGACCAGCCAGCGCTCCCGTTCGATGCGCCGCGCCCACGGCCCGGACCAGTAGTCGAGTTCCGAACGCTGGAGGACGTAGCGCGCGCCGCCGAACGCGGCGGCGGTGCCGGTGTGGTCGTAGTGCAGGTGGGTCAGGACGACGTGGTCGACGGTCTCGGCGGCCACTCCCATGCCGGCCAGGAGCGTCACCGGGGAGGCGTGGTAGTCGATCCCGGCGAGCCGGCCGGCCCGCTCCGGGGCGATCCCGGTGTCGATGACGACGGTGTGCCGATCGGAGACGGCCAGCCAGACGTAGTAGGCGGTGGGATGCGGCTCGTCCCAGCGTTCGTCGTAGCCGTGGAAGTGCTGGCCGCGCCTCCCGTCGCGGCGCGCGTAGCAGAGGGCGTACACCCGGAAGGTGTCGCCGGTCATGCCCGCTCCGCCAGGGACGGGACGGGCTCGGCGGCGCTGGAGCGGGTGCCGAGCCGCTCGGTGGGGACCTTGTACGTCTCGCGTCCGGTCGCCACGGCGGCGACGTTGATCAGGCACAGGACGGCCGTGATGATCGAGACGCCGAGCCAGGCGCCGGGGCCGTCGCCGGCGATGGCGCCGGCGATGCTGGGGGCGAAGCCCGCGATGGCGAAGCCGATCTGGGTCCCGATCGCGGTGCCGGACAGCCGGACGCGGGCGCTGAACATCTCCCCGTAGAAGGCGGGCCAGACGCCGCCGGTGGCGCTGTGCACGACGCCGAACATCAGGATGCCGACCGCGAAGATCAGCGGGTAGTTGCCGACGGAGATCGCCCAGAGGTAGGCGAACATCAGGACGGCGCAGCCCAGGGAACCGCCGATGAACACCGGCTTGCGCCCGATCCTGTCGGCGAGCCGCCCGAACAGGGGGAGCGCGATGAGCGCCGCGGCGTTGGCCAGTACGCCGACCCACAGCATGGGCGTCTTCTCCAGATCCATCGTGTTGACGGCGTAGGAGAGGGCGTAGACGGTGAAGATCGTGCTGACCGAGGCGATGACGGCGGCGACCATCACGCGCAGCACATCGGCCCAGTGGTCGCGCAGCAGGACGGCCAGCGGCAGCCCGGCGACGGCGCCCTGGGCGGCCTCCTGCTCGAACACCGGCGTCTCGTCGAGCTTCTGCCGGATGACGAACGCGACCACCATGACGACCGCGCTGAGCCAGAACGGGATCCGCCAGCCCCAGCTCAGCAGCTGCTCCTCGGGCAGGGCGGCGACCGGCAGGAAGATCGCGGTGGCCAGGATCTGGCCGGCCTGGGTGCCGTTGAGGGTGAAGCTGGTGTAGTAGGCGCGCCGGTTCGCGGGGGCGTGTTCGAGGGTCATGGAGTTGGCGCCGGCCTGCTCGCCGCCCGCCGAGAAGCCCTGGGCGAGGCGCAGCAGCACCAGCAGGACCGGGGCCAGGAGGCCGACCTGGCCATAGGTGGGGAGGCAGCCGACGAGGAAGGTCGCCGCCCCCATGAGCATGACGGTGAAGACGAGGACCTTCTTGCGGCCGAACCGGTCGCCGACGTGGCCGAGGACGAAGGCCCCGACCGGACGGGCCAGGTAGCCGACGCCGAACGTGGCCAGCGCCAGCAGCGTGCCGGCGGCGGGATCGGAGTCGGGGAAGAAGATCTTGCCGAACACGAGCGCGGCGGCGGTGCCGTAGATGAAGAAGTCGTAGTACTCCAGCGCGCTGCCGATCCAGGCGGCCAGCGCCGCCTTGCGCGGCTGGCCTCCTGCGGGCGGCCCCGCCGTGACGGCGGTCGGGTGGTCGCGCACGTGATGCTCCTCGGGGTGAGAGCCCGTAAGTACGAACTAGATAGTTAATTAACCGGGCCGTCACGTATGTTTCTGGTGAGTGGCATCACGTGTCAAGAGGTCAGAGCGATGTTCGCCGCGGAGAGCCGCCCGTCAGGGCAGGTACGCGGGGAGGATCGACCGGGGGATGGGGCCCTTGTTGCGGCTGCCCTGCTGGGTCTCCTCCCAGGCGTGGGCGAGGATTCCGATGCTGCGGCTGAGGACGAACAGGCCGCGGGCCAGGGGAGCGGGGAAGCCCAGCTCGGCGTAGATGATGGCGGTGGCGCCGTCGATGTTCATCGGGATGGGCTTGGACCCCTTGGCGGCGAGGTGGGCCTCGACCGCGAGACCGGCGCGCAGGTGGTCCCCGGGCACGGCGCCGTCCCGGACGGCGTCCTCGACCAGGGCCAGCAGCGGGTCGCGGCGAGGGTCGCGCGGGTGGAACCGGTGCCCGAAGCCGGGGACGTAGCGCGGCCCCCGCCGGACGGCGCGCTCGACCGCGGTCTCCAGGGCGGTCCCGGCCGCCTCCTCCGCGAGGATCTCGTCGAGGAGGCGGACGCACTGCTCGCCGGCGCCGCCGTGCGCGTCGCCCAGCGTGTTGACCGCGCTGGCGACGGCGTTGTTCAGGCCGACACCGCAGGTGGCGGCCATGCGGGCGATGGCGATGGACGGGGCCTGCGGACCGTGGTCGACCGCCGCGACCAGGGCCGCCTCCAGCAGCCGGGCCCGCCGCGGGTCCGGAAGGTCGCCGCGGAGCATCAGCCAGATCATCGAGCCGAGGCCGGTGGTGCCGATGAGGTCCTGCACCGGGCGGCCGCGCAGCTCGATGACCCCGGGCTCCATGCGGGAGACGGCGGTGGCCCACCAGCCGGCGACGGCGCCCGTCGGGTCGATGTCGGTCACGGAAGCTCCTCGGGGACGGGCGCGGGAACGCGGTCCCGGCTCATGAGGTGACGGCCGTCTCGGTGCCGTTCCAGCGTGCCGTCAGCGCCTGGATCTCGGCGTTCTGCTCGCCCAGCAGCGGGGGAGGGGCGACGGGGCGCAGGGGTTCGCCGTCGTGCAGCACACCGCTCCCGGCCACCCGCAGCGTCCGCCCGGACCCGTCGGGGAAGGCGAGGTCGGTGAAGAAGCCGCGATGGCGCAGCTGCTCCAGCTCCACCGCCTGGGGGACCCCGGCGACGCGGGCCGCGGGGACCCCGGCCGCACCGAGGACCTCTTCCCATTCCAGCGCGGTCCGGCGGCGCAGGGCGGCGTTGAGCTCGCCGTCGAGTTCCTCGCGGTGGAGCTTGCGGGCCTCCCGGTGGGCGAAACGGGGGTCGTCGAGCAGGTCGCGGCGGTCCAGGATCGCGCAGAGCGTCTCGAACTGCTGCTGGCGGTTCGCGGCGATGTTCAGCGGGCCGTCGGCGGCCTCGAACGTCCCGGACGGGGCGGAGGTCGCGTTCTGGGTGCCCATCGGCTCGGGCGGCACCCCGCTGACCAGGTAGTTGGAGACCGCCCATCCCATGGCGGAGACCGCCGCCTCCAGCATGGAGACGTCCAGGAAGGTCCCCCTGCCGGTCGAAGCCCTGCCGGCGAGGGCGGCGCAGATGTGCAGCGCGGCGGCGAGCCCGCCCACGGTGTCGCAGACGGGGAAGCCGACCCGCAGCGGCGCCGTCTCCCTGGTCCCGGTCACGCTCATCATCCCGGACAGGCCCTGGATGATCTGGTCGTACGCCGGTGCCTGGCTCATCGGGCCGGTCTGGCCGAATCCGGAGACGGCGCAGTACACGAGCCCCGGGTTGAGCTCGCGGAGGCGGGGCCAGCCGAAGCCCAGGCGGTCGAGCACGCCGGCGCGGAAGTTCTCCAGCAGCACGTCGGCGCCGCGCACCAGGCCCTCGAAGCGCGCCCGGTCGCCGGGGGCCTTGAGATCGATCTCGAGCGACTTCTTGCCCGCGTTCTGGGCCAGGAAGGACGCGCCCAGGCCGGAGCGGTTGAGCTCGGGGTCGGGTCCGAGGTTGCGGGCCAGGTCGCCTTGACCGGGCACCTCGACCTTGACGACCTCCGCGCCGAGCAGCATCAGCTGGTAGCTGCAGTACGGGCCGGCGAGCACGTTGGTCAGGTCGAGTACCCGGATGCCGCTGAGCGGTCGCTCGTGCATGCGCTTGCTCCTTCAGTCGCGCGCCGCCCGGCGGGCGCGTTCCGTACGTGATCGGCGGGATCAGTGCGCGGGGGCGAGGGGATGGTCGAACCCTCGCTCGGACATCTCCTTGGCGACCTGCCGCAGGTCCGCCGCGAACAGCTCGACCTGGTCGTCGGCGAAGCGCACGGTCGGGCCGCTGAGGGACAGTGCGGCGACCACCTTGCCGGAACGGCCCAGGACCGGGACGGCGACGGCGGACAGCCCCTCCTCGCGCTCGCCGTGGCTGACCGCCCAGCCGCGGTGCGCCGCCTCGTCGATCCACTCGCGCAGCCGCCGGGTGTGGCCCTCCCCGTAGGGGGACGCCTTGGCGATCCGTGCCAATAGGTCATCAGAGGCGTCCCGCAGCAGGACCTTGGAGGAGGCGCCGGCCCAGAGCGGGAGCTTGTCGCCGACGTGCACGACGTGGCGCAGCGGCTGCGGGCTCTCCTGCTGCGCCACGCAGACCCGGTAGACGTCGCGGAGCATGTACAGGTTGACGGTCTCCCGCTTGCGCGCGCCCAGGTCGCGCATCATCTTGCGGGTCTCGGGGGGAAGTTCCCAGCTGCTGCGCGCCAGGTGTGCCCAGCGCCAGAGCCCGGGGCCCGGCAGGTAGCCGTTCGGCGTCGCCCAGAGCAGGCCGTTCTGCTCCAGGGTCTGGACCAGCCGGATGACGGTGGTCTTCGCCAGGCCGGTGGCGGTGACGATGTCCCGGACCGTCACCACCGGCCGCTCCTCGCTCAGCAGCGACATGATCTCCACGGCCCGCTGAACGCTGCGCACGCCCTGGGCGTCGGCCGACGACTCGGCCTCGGGCTTCCTCGCTGGACTCACAGGCGTTCGCTCTCCCCGGCTTCCGGTGTCCTCGGTCGTTCCCACTCTGCCGCCGTACGTTACACGCAGTCCGCATAGCGGTCTAGTTGGTCCGTCAGTCGGTGCGTTCAGGGGCGTGTCGCCAGAAAACCCCCTCTCCGCCCTTCCGTCTGTGAGTCAGGTCACCTATAACTAACTCACTGGTTCGAACATTAGAAGGATCGCCGGTTCTCCCTGGTCTCCGACATCGGGCGCCCCGGCCGCGACCGCGGCCCAGGCAACTTCCGCAGAGAAGGGCCTTGTCAGGGGCGGCGGGTGCCCTTACGTTGGCTCGCAAGTCCGCGAAGCGGGCCAAATAGACCGCTTAGCGGTCCAGGAGGAATTGATGCTGAAGTCTCTCCTTGCTGCTGATCCCCAGGTAGGGCCGGTACAAGCGGCAGCTCTGGTGGGCGGCGAGTGGATTGCGGATGGTCCGCAGAGTGAACGAGTTGGACCGTATCTGCGCCGTCCGGTGAGCCAGGCCCCCTCAGCCGGGACCGCGGACGTCGCCGCCGTCAGGGCCTATGCCCGAACGGCCGCGCGGAAGGTGGCGGGCCTGGCGCCGGCCTCCCGCGCGGACATCCTGGAACGCGCCTCGGCCGCGGCCCTGGAGCACCGGGACGACCTCGCCCGCCTGCTTGCCTTCGAACTCGGCAAACCGCTCAAGGACGGCCGCGGAGAGATCGACCGGGTGGCCGACACCTTCGCGGTGTGCGCGGCCGAGGCCCGGCGCATCGGCGGGGAGACACTGCCGGTGGCCGGCTGGGACCGGGGGATCGGCAACACCGCGTTCACCTACCGGGCCCCCGCGGGCGTGGCCCTGGCGATCACGCCGTTCAACGCCCCGGCCAACCTGCTGGCGCACAAGCTCGGGGCCTCCTTCGCCGCGGGCAACACCACGATCGTCAAGGCCCCGCCGCAGGCCCCGGCCGTCTCCACCGCCATCGTCGCCCTGCTGGTCGAGTCCGGAACGCCGGTGGAGGCGGTGCAGCTGCTGCATGGGGCGGGCGACATCGGCTCTGCCCTGTGCGCGGCAGACGAGGTGAGCGTCATCAGCTTCACCGGCAGCGCCGCGACGGGAGCGGCGGTGGCCAGGGCGGCGGGCGCCAAGCGGCTGGTCCTGGAACTGGGCGGCAACGCCGCCACCATCGTCTGCGACGACGCCGACATCTCCGCCGCCGCCGGCGTCTGCGCCCGCACCGGCTACACCAACTCCGGGCAGAGCTGCATCTCGGTGCAGCGCGTGTACGTGCACCGCCCCCGCTTCGCGGAGTTCCTGGGGGCGTTCACCGAGGCCGTCGCGGCGCTCAAGGTGGGCGACCCGCTCGACCCCGCGACCGACGTCGGCTCGATGGTCGATGAGGAGGCCGCCGAGCGCGTCGTGCGCTGGAGCGCCGAAGCCGCCGCGGCCGGGGCGCGCGTGGTGCTCGGCGGCGAACGCGACGGCGCCACAGCCGCCCCCACCATCGTCGCCGAACCGCCCGACGACGCGGCGGTCGTGACCCGGGAGGTCTTCGGAGCACTGGTCGCGGTCCTGCCCTTCGACGACCTCGGCGAAGTGATCGAGCGCTGCAACGGCAGCCGGTACGGGCTGCAGGCCGGGATCTTCACCCGCGACATGGAGCGCGTCATCACGGCCTGGCGCGACCTGGAGGTCGGCGGGCTCGTGGTGAACGGCTCCTCCAACTACCGGCTGGACCACGTGCCGTTCGGGGGAGTCAAGGACTCGGGCTTCGGCCGGGAGTCCCCCGGCTGCATGATCGACGACTACACCGTCGTCAAGACCCTGATGCTGCGCGGCGTCTCCCTCTGGGGAGCGCGTGGATGAAGGCGGTCGCGCTGACCTCGCCCGGCACCGTGGCGGTCCTGGACGACCTGCCCGAGCCGGCCTGCGGCCCCGGCGATGTGATCGTCGCGGTACGCGGAGTCGGGCTGTGCGGATCCGACCTGGCCGTGGTGTCCGGTCGCCGCGCCGTTCCCGCCCTCCCGTGGGTCCTGGGGCACGAGGCCATCGGGGTGATCACGGCCGTGGGCCGGGACGTGACCGGCCGGGCCCCCGGGCAGCGCGTCGTCATCGAACCCAACTACCCGTGCCTGGCCTGCGCTCCCTGCCGTTCCGGCGGCACCGCCGGATGCCGTGACCGCCGTGCCGCCGGCATCACCGAGCCGGGCCTGCTGGCCGAGCGGGTCGCCGTGCCGGCCAGGTTCGCGTGGCCGGTGCCGGACGATTGGGACGACACCGACGCCGTCTGCGTCGAGCCGTTCACCGTCGCGCTGAACGCGGTGCGGATGAGCGGGCTGCGGCCCGGCGACGACTGCCTGGTCGTGGGCGCCGGCTCGCAGGGGCTGCTGGTGTGCATGGCCGTCCGCCACGCCGGCGGGACGGCCTACGTGAGTGAGCCGCACGAGGGCCGCCGGGACCTCGCGGTGGCGCTGGGAGCGCGCGCCGCCGACCCCGGCGGCCACGACCAGCGGTTCCCCGTGGCGATCGACGCCTCCGGGGCGCCGGAGGCGTTCGAACGCGCGCTGGAGTGCGTCACCCCCGGCGGCTCGGTGATCGCCGTCGGGCAGAGCAGCGCACCCGCCCAGGTCCCCACCTTCACCCTGGTGCAGCGGCGGCTGACGGTGCGCGGCTGCCTCATCTACGACCACCCCTCCGGGTTCGCCGCCACCATCGCGACCCTGGAGCGCTCCGGCCTGCGACCCGGCCGGGTCCTGCGCGAGAGGTTCGAGCTCGCCGACGCGCCCAAGGCGTTCGAGCGCTCGGCCGACATCGCCGGCAAGACCTGGATCACCCTGCCCCACGACGACGAGGAGACCGCCCCGTGACCGAGCCCGCGAGGAGACCGATGGACGCAGCGATCCCGCTCGCCAGGCCGACGAAGGAGGCCTCATGACCGTCGACACCCGCGCCCACGATGGCGCGTCCACCGGCCGCGCCGCGACCGTCACCGCCGCCGAGGCGCTGGTCCGCCAGCTGGAGTCGTACGGCGTCGAGTACGTCTTCGGCACCTGCGGCCACACCAACATCGCGCTGCTGGACGCGCTGGGCCGCAGCCCGATCACCTTCGTCATCGCGCGGCACGAGCAGGCGGCGGCGCACGCCGCGGACGGCTACGCCCGGGCGTCCGGCCGTCCCGGCGTCCTGCTGGTGCACGTCGGGCCGGGGATGATGAACGCCGTCACGGGGGTGGCGACCGCCGCGCTCGACTCGGTCCCGCTCATCGCCATCTCCGGGGACGTGCCCTCCTATTACCACGGCCGGCATCCGCACCAGGAGGTGAACCTGCACGCCGACGCCGACCAGACCGCGATCTACCGCCCGTTCGTGAAGCGGGCCTGGCACGTCCGGCGCGCCGAGGACCTGGGCCGGTTCACCGAGCGGGCCTTCTGGACGGCCACCGGCGGGCGGCCCGGCGCTGTGCTGCTGAACGTCCCGATGGACCTGTTCTCCCGGCCCGTTCCCGGTGAGGACCGGCCGCTGCCGGCGACCACGTCCGGGCCCGGCCTGCCCGCCTCGACCGCCGAGCGGATCGCCGCGCTGCTGGACGGGGCCCGGCAGCCGCTGATCTACCTCGGCGGCGGGCTGCGCGGCGGGCCCGGGCGCGCGGCGCTGCTGTCGCTCGCCGAGCACCTGGACATCCCGATCGTGCACTCGCTGATGGGCAAGGGCGCCGTACCCGACGACCACCCCCTGCTGCTGGGAATGCCGGGATTCTGGGGCCTGCGGACCACCAACGACTACGCGCGCACCGCCGATGTGGTGCTGGCGCTCGCGACCCGGTTCGCCGAGACCGACGCCAGCTCGTGGGACCCGCGCTTCACCTGGAACCTGGGCCCGGAACCGGGGCAGGGCCGGCTGATCCAGATCGACATCGACCCGGCCGAGATCGGCCGCAACTACCCCGTGGAGATCGGCGCGGTCGCCGATGTGACGGCGGCGGTCGAGGCGATCGGCGCGGCGGTGCGCGCCGCCCGTCCCGACCCCGTCACCCGGCCCGGACTGCGCGACCGGATCCGCACCGCGCGAACCGAACTGTTCGAGGGCAGCCGCGAGCGCGGCCGCGCCGACGACTACCCGCTGCGGCCCGAGCGCATCCTGCGCGACCTGCGCGACGCCCTTCCGGACGACGCGGTGCTCGTCACGGACGTCGGCTGGAACAAGAACGGTGTCGCGCAGTGCTACGAGCTGCCCGCCGAGGGGGAGTTCATCACTCCGGGAGGCGCCTCGACGATGGGCTTCGGGCCCGCGGCCGCGGTCGGCGTCCAGATCGCCCGGCCCGAACGCGTCGTCGTGGCGCTCGTCGGCGACGGCGGGATGAGCGCCCAGCTCCCGGCCGTCCCGATGGCCGTCGAACAGGGCCTGCCGGTGATCTTCGTGGTGATGAACAACCGCGCCCACGGCACCATCGCCGACCTGCAGGCGGCCAACTTCGGCGCCAGCTACGGCTGCGAGTTCGAAGACCCCGAGGGCCGGCCCTACAGCCCCAACTTCGCGCTCCTCGCCGAATCCTGCGGTGCCGACGGCTACGAGATCCCCGCGCCCGAGGCGCTGGCCTCCGCGCTGCGGTCGGCGGTGAGCCGGCGGCGCCCGGCGGTGCTGGACGTGCCCATGGTCAACGAGCCGGTGCCCACACCGGGGCACTGGAACATCAACGACATCTACCAGGGTGTCTTCCCCGAGGAGGGGAGCTCATGATCCAGGTCATCGATCCGTTCGCCCAGTCGGACCCCATCTGGCTCGGCCTGGACGACCGCGGCCACCGCCGCAAGGTCTTCAAGGTCGTGGATCGGCACCTCAACTCCAGCGACTTCCTCGTCGGCGGCCTGACCATCTTCGAGCCCGGTGAGGCCAGCTCGCTGCACGACCACCCCGAGTCGGAGGAGATCAACTTCATCGTGCGCGGCGCGGGGGAGGTGGTCGCCGGCGACGGCCACCGCACCCCGTTCGGCGCGCACACGTTCATGTTCATCCCCAAGGGCGTCAAGCACCAGCACGTCAACACCGGGCGCGAGCCGCTCTGGCTGGTGTTCGTCTACGGCCCCCACGGCGAGCTTCCGCGCGCCTAGGCCCGGCGCGCCGGCCGCCCGTCCACCTCTGCCGCCGCCCCCCGCCGCCTCTCAACCCGACCCCCCACCCCCGAGGTGACGCTCATGTTCAACCTGTCCAGGGTCCGCCTTTCCGCCTTGGCCGCCGGTGCTCTGACGGCATGCCTGGCGACCGCGTGCGGCGCGCCCGGTGAATCGGAGGAGTCCGGTTCCGGCGGTTCCGGCCCGATCAAGATCGCCGTCGTCAACGCCCAGAGCGGCCAGCTGAGTTCGCTGGGAAAGTGGGAGCACAAGGGCGTCAAGCTCGCCGTCGACGAGTGGAACAAGGCCGGCGGCATCAACGGCCGCAAGATCCAGCTGGACGTCTTCGACGACCAGGGCGACCCCACCGTCGGCACCAACATCGCCCGGAAGATCGCCAGCCAGAAGTACATCGCGATGCTCGGCACCGCCGAGAGCGCCGTCACGATCGCGATGGCGCCCGTGCTGCGCCAGTACGAGATCCCCAACATCGCCTCGGGCCAGTCGCCCGGGATGGTGGCGCTCAAGAGCCCGTACCTCTTCCTCAACGGCCCCACCAGCACGACCTACGACGAGACCCTCGCCAAGCACCTGGTCGACACCGAGAAGATGAAGAAGGTCGCGCTGATCACCAACAACGGCGCGTACGGCAAGGGCGAGCACGACGCCTTCGCCAAGGCCCTGGGCGACCGCGGCCTCAAGCCGGTCGCCGACGAGGTCGTCACCATCGACCAGAAGGACTTCAGCGCGCAGCTGACCAAGATCCGGCAGGCGCGGCCGGAGGTCATCTTCCTCGGTGCCGAGGAGGTCGAGTCCGGCCTGATCGTCAAGCAGGCGCGCGATCTCGGCATCACCGCCCCGTTCGCCGGCGCCGCCCCGCAGGGCACCCCCGTCTTCCTCGACACCGCGGGCGCCGAGAACGCCGAGGGCACCATCGTCAGTTCCCCCTACCTCAGCAACGACATCAGCGAGGACGCCAAGAAGTTCGCCGCCGCCTACCAGGCCGCCTTCAACGAGGAGGCCGAGATGCACGGGGCCAAGGCCTACGACGGCGCCCAGATCATGCTGACCGCGCTGAAGAACAGCAACGTCGCCACGGGCAGGAAGCTGGCCGACGCGATCCGGGCCGTGCGGCACCAGGGGCTGCTCGGCGACTTCGTCTACGACGAGACCGGGGTCGGCATCAAGGCGACCAGCATCGGAGTGATCAAGGGCGGCAAGCTCGTCAAGGCCGAGGGCTGACCGGACACCAACGGGCCGGCGGCGGCGGCCGGGCGTCCAGCGCTCGCTGGTCCGGCCGCCGCCGTCACCGGCTCCCCGTCCAGAAAGAGAACCATGCAGGTCTTCCTCCAGACACTGATCGGCGGGCTGAGCCTCGGCGCGATCTACGCCCTGGTGGCGATGGGCTTCTCGCTCGTCTACCGCACCATGGGGCTGGTCAACTTCGCGCACGCCGACGTCCTCATGATCGGCGCGTACGCCGCGTCCACCTTCTACATGTCCACCAAGCTGCCCTTCGCGGTCGCGATGGTGCTGTCCATCGCGCTGACCGGGCTCATCGGCCTGTTCATCGAGCGGGTGCTGCGCCCGCTGGAGAACAAGGACTTCACCCTGATGCTGATCGGCACCATCGGCTTCGGCATGGTGCTGCAGGCGGTGGCCGTCCTGATCTGGGGCGCCACCGGGCACGCCGTCGACAACCCGGTGCAGGCCGCCCCGATCGAGCTGTTCGGGCTGCGGGTGCGCACCTACGACCTCGTCGTGCTGCTCATCGTCGCGGTCGCGGTCGTGCTGCTGGTCGGCTTCCTGCAGCGCACCAAGCGGGGCGCGGCCATGCAGGCCGTCGCGATGGACCACGAGGCCGCCACGGCCGTCGGCATCCACGTCGGCCGCAGCAACGCCATCGCGTTCGCCATCGGCGCGGGTCTCGCGGCGCTCGCGGGCGGCCTGGTCGGCCCGCTGCTGTACGTGAACCCGACGATGGGCGGCGCGATCGGCATCAAGGGATTCGCGGCCGCGATGCTCGGCGGCTGCGGGAACATCCCCGGCGCCATCGTCGGCGGGCTGGCGATCGGCGTCCTGGACTCCTTCGCCGCCGGCCACTTCCAGGGCTACTCCGAGCTGGTGGTGTTCCTGGTCTTCACGGTGATCATCATGATCAAGCCGCTGGGACTGTTCGGCGAGATGACGGTGAGCCGCGCATGAACCTCCCCGGTACCCTCCGGCACCCCCGGGCCCCGAGGCTCGGCGGGCTGGCGGCACTGATCGCCGCGGCCTGGATCCTGCCCTACCAGGTGGGCGGCTACGCGATCCACGTGGTCAACATCGCGCTGGTGTTCGCGCTCCTGGCCATCGGCATGGGCCTGGCCATGGGCATCGCCGGCCAGATCAACCTGGCGCAGGTCGCCTTCTTCGGCGTCAGCGCGTACGCGACCGCGATCCTCACCACCCACAGCGGGCTGGGCTTCTGGCCGGCGGCCGCGCTCGCCATGGTGGCGTCGGCGCTCATCGGCCTCCTGGTCGGCATCCCGGCACTGCGCATGCAGTCGCACTATCTCGGCATCGTCACGCTCGGACTGGCGCTCGGCTTCATCAACTGGACCACCAACGCCGAGATCGCCGGCGGGGCCGAGGGCATCTCGGCCATCCCGGTGCCGCCGATGTTCGGCATCGACCTGACCAGCGAGTACCTCTACTACTACCTCGAAGTGGTGGTGTTCGCGCTGGCGCTGGCCTTCGGGCTGTTCGTCGTCCGCACCGGGCTCGGGCGCCGGCTGAAGGCGATGCGCGACGACCCGCTGGCCGCGGGCGCGGTCGGCGCGGAGATCCCGCTGCTGCGGATGACCGCGTTCATGCTGTCCAGCGTGTTCGGCGGCATCGCCGGCGTGCTCTACGTCGGGCTGATCCGCTACATCGCGCCCGAGACCTTCAACATCGCCAACATGTTCCTGCTGCTGGCGATGGTGGTGATCGGCGGCCGGCAGAGCCTCGTCGGCTGCGTGGTCGGCGCGATCGGGCTGACTCTGATCCGCGAACAGCTGGTGGACCATCCCACCGTCGCGCAGCTCGGCTTCGGCATCGTCGTGGTCATCATGGTCGTGTTCGCCCCGACCGGGCTGGCGGGCGTTCCGGCGCGGGTACGCGCCGCGGTGGACCGCCGCCGGGGCAGGTCCGCCGACCGGGCGGAGCTGCGCCCGTTCCAGCCGTACGAGCCCGCCGAACAGGACGCCCGAACCACGGAGGAAACGGATGCGGGAGCGGCCGCGGAGAGCGTCGCGCCGATGCTGGAGGTCCGCGAGGTCAGCAAGCAGTTCCGCGGGCTCAAGGCGCTCGACGGCGTCTCGGTCACCGTCGCCCGCGGCGAGATCCGCGGCATCGTCGGGCCCAACGGCTCGGGGAAGACCACGCTGTTCAACGTCATCAGCGGCTTCTACAAGGCGTCCGGCGGCCGGGTGGTCCTGGACGGGCGGACGGTCACCGGCGCCCGCCCGTACCGGCTGTCCATGCTGGGCGTGGCGCGCACGTTCCAGAACCTGCGCCTGTTCGGGGAGATGAGCGTCAAGGACAACCTGCTGGTCGCCCTGGACAGGTCCCGTACCGCCGCGAGCTGGCGGTACGTGCTGTGGCCGGTGGGCGTGCTGCGGCGCGAGCACCGGCTCAACGAGCAGGCGGACGCGCTGCTGGCCCGCTTCGGGCTGACCGAGTTCGCCGGCGCCGCGCCCGGCTCGCTGCCGTACGGCATCCAGCGCCGGATCGAGATCGCCCGCGCGATGGCCGGCTCGCCGCGCCTGCTGCTGCTCGACGAGCCCGCCGCGGGCCTCAACGGCGAGGAGGTGCGGCAGCTCGCCGAGATCGTCCGCTCCATCCGCGGCAGCGGTGTCACCGTCGTGCTGATCGAGCACAACATGGGCCTGGTCATGTCGCTGTGCGAACGGGTGACCGTGCTGGCCGGCGGCGTGGTCATCGCCGAGGGCACGCCGGACGAGGTCGTCGGCGACCCCGCGGTGATCGAGGCCTACCTCGGCGACTCGGCCATGGCCGAGATGCCCCTGCCGACCACCACGGAGGTGAGCCCATGAACAGCGGCACCGCTGCCAAGGACCAGCACGAGAGCGGCGCGGCGGCCGCCGCCGCGCGCCCGGAGACCCTGTCGGTGGAGGACCTCTCGGTCCATTACGGCGGAGTCTGCGCGGTCAGGTCGATCTCGTTCACCGTGGAGCCCGGCCAGTCGGTCGGCATCATCGGCGCGAACGGGGCGGGCAAGACCTCCACGCTCAAGGCCCTGATGGGGCTGGTGCCCCGCAGCGGCGGCAGGGTCCGTTTCGGCGAGACCGACCTCGCCAAGGTCAGGGCGCGGGACGTGGTCCGGCACGGGATCGGCTACGTCCCGGAGGGCCGGCACGTCTTCCCCGGGCTCACGGTCGAGAAGAACCTGATGCTCGGCGCCTACGCGCGTTCCTGGCGCGACCCGGCGACCCGGAGGACGCTGGAGGAGGTGTACGAGCTCTTCCCGGTCCTGGGGGAGATGCACGGACGCCTCGCCGGAGCGCTGTCGGGCGGACAGCAGCAGATGCTCGCGGTCGGCCGGGCGCTGATGGCCAAGCCCCGCCTGCTCCTGCTGGACGAGCCCTCCATGGGGCTGTCGCCGAAGCTCGTCGAGGACATCCTCGCCGTGCTCGTCCGGCTGCGGGAGGAAGGGCTGAGCCTGCTGCTGGTGGAGCAGAACGCCAAGCTGACGTTCGAGGCGACCAGCGACTGCGTGGTGATGGAGAACGGAGAGGTCGCGATGACCGGGACGTCAAGGGAGCTGCGCGAGGACGTCCGCGTCCGGCGCATCTACCTGGGCCTGTAGGACGCGGCGCGCCTCGGGGCGGGTGGCCGGTGGGAGCACCGGCCACCCGCGACGCCGGGCCGTCCGGGGACGGGTCAGCGGCAGAAGGGCTTCCTGCCCATGGCCGACTCGATCCCGCCGAGGACCAGCCGCTGGAACTGCGGTGCGCCGGCGAAGGACGTGCCGTCGTCGGTGAACGCCTTGGCGTCGTGCCCGAGCGTGGTCAGCCAGGCGCGGCCGCCGTCGTAGTAGTGGCACCAGGCGACCGGATGGGACGAGCCGTGCCCGGGGTGCCCCAGGTTGCCCTTGGTGCCGCGTTCCATCGTCCTCTCGTCCACGGAGGCGAGGACGCGCACCCGGGACGGGAAGGGGACCAGGTTGTACCACTCGTCGCTGAACGCCCAGCGTGCGGGCAGTCCGGCGGTGGAGGCGTCCCCGCGGCCCGCGGTCTGGACGGTGCCCGGCTGGGCGGGGCCGTGGTCGTAGAAGTTGGCGCCGCCGAGGAGGCCCTCGTACCAGGGCCAGTTGTATTCGGTGCCGAACGCGTTGTGGATGCCGACGAAGCCACCGCCGCCGCGGATGTACTGGCGCAGCGCGGTCTGGGCGCTGTCGTCCAGGGTGTCGCGCGTGGTGCTGAGGAAGACCACGGCGTTGTAGCCGAGCAGCCGTCCGGCCGAGGAGAGCTGGGCGACGTCCTCGGTCCAGTCGACGGCGAACCCGTTGTCCCTGCCCATCTTCACCAGGGCGCTCTGGGCCACGTTCGCCGCGCTGAGCGGCGGGTTGAGGCCGGCGGCGAGCGCGGGCCCGAGGTTGGCGTGGCGAGGTCCGGCCGTGCGGCTGTACACCAGGACCTTGTATCCCTCGGCGGGATCGAAGTTGCCCCAGTCGTGGTAGCAGCGGGGGTCGGTGCCCCGGCAGACGCCGTACTCGGGGTCGCCCAGCTCCTGGGCGCCGCGGTCCTTGGGCTTGGCCGGGGCACTGCCCGCCGCGGCGGGCAGGCCGCCGGCCAGCGTGCCCGCGAGCAGGACCGCCGCGGTGCCGACCGCCGACACCGCCGCGGTGACCAGATGGGACGAGGGTCTCCTCATGGCGCAGGTTCCTTCCTGACATGCTCGCTCCGAGGTCAATCTAGCGGTCTAGATGGACCGCTCAGAGGTTGCATGACGATCTCATGCCCATGCCCGGACAACAAGGGCGGCGATCGAAAGGTGGCCTTGATCGGCCGCTTGAGCAGAGAAAACAGAAGAAGAATGCCGTGGATGATCCGAAGCCGCCGCATCGGGGCCTTGTCAGTCCATCGGCTATCGGCTTACCGTGGCGTCCGTTTAGCGGACTCGTTTATCCGTCTAGTGGACCATCAGCCGGTACCGGTGGGTTGGAGATCAGCATGAGACGACGGAACTTCCTGACAGGGGCCGCCATCGCCGGCGGGACCGCGGCCTTCACCCCGTTCCGCGCGCCCGCGCACGCCGACCCCGGCTCCACGATGGCGCTCCCCGTTCCCAGGCAGCCGCGGGGACTGGAGCCGACCGGCGGGGACTTCCCCAAGGTCGGCGGGAACCTGGGCAACCAGAACCACTCCTCGCTACGGCGGATCACCAGGCGCAACGTCCGGCACCTCGGCGGCGCCTGGCACGTCAACCTGGAAGGGGGCGCGACCGACGGGCGCGCGCAGCAGAGCACCGTCGTCGCCCAGGACGGCGTCCTGTACGTCCAGACCGCGCAGCAGAACGTCTTCGCCGTCGACGGCCGGACGGGCGAGATCAAATGGAAGACCAACGTCGGTTCCGAGCGCACCAACATGCGCGGGGTCGGCCTCGGCGGCGGCCTCGTCTACACCACCTCCGGCTCCAACATCGTCTACGCCCTGGACCAGCGGACCGGCGGCGTGGTCTGGCAGCGCGAACTGCTCATCCCCGGCGAGGGCGACCCGGGCTGCGACCCGCAGAACGGCCAGTGCGGCGGCAACCGCGGCGGCCTGGCCGGCGCCGTCGTCTACCACGACGGGCTGATCTACGTCGGCACCGAGGGCAGCACCGCGGGAGCCCGGGGCCGCGGCTACGCGCTCAACGCCCGGACCGGTGAGGTCGCCTGGACCTTCTGGGGACCGCCCGGACCCGGCGAGTACGGCAACGACACCTGGGAGGGCGAGAGCTGGAAGACCGGCGGCGCGGTCTGCTGGATGCACCCGGCCGTCGACCCCGAACTCGACCTCGTCTACTGGACGTTCGGCAACCCCTATCCCCGTACCAACGGCTCCACCCGCGGCGGGCTCAACCTCTTCTCCAACTGCCTCGTCGCCATCGACGCCAAGACGGGCGAGCGGCGCTGGCACTTCCAGTCGGTGCACCACGACATCTGGGACTACGACAACGTCATGGCGCCCGTGCTGATCGATCTGCAGATCGGGCACCGCAGGCGGAAGGTCGTCGTCTACGGCAGCAAGACCGGGATGTACTACATCCTCGACCGCGCCACCGGCAAGCCCATCCACGGCATGACCGAGCGGCGCGTACCGCAGGACGCCCGGCAGAAGACCTGGCCCACCCAGCCGTTCCCGGGCGGCAGGCCGTTCGTCCCCCTGGAGCCCAGCCACCGCGACACCACCAGGCCCGTGCCGTACTACCCCACGGGCCCGATCTACACCCCGTTCTGGGACGACGCCACGATCCTGTACCCGGGAGCCGGCGGGGGAGCGGACTGGTCGCACATCACCTTCAGCCCGCACACCGGCCTCCTGTACGTCGGCTACGGACTGATCAACTCCTCCTACTCCAACACCAACGGAGGGCGGGTCAACACGGCCAGGCCCCTGGGCGAGTACTTCTCCGGCGGCATCGTCGCCGTCGACCCCCGCACCAACCGCCCCGTCTGGCGCCGGGAGGGCGACTGGTCGCTGGCCCACGGCAACGGCATCCTCAGCACCGCCGGCCGCGTGATGTTCCAGGGCGGGCCCGACGGGGTGCTGCACGCGATGGACGACACCGACGGCCGCAAGCTGTGGAGCTGGCAGTGCGGAGCGGGCGTGCACACCAGCCCCGTCACCTACGAGATCGACGGCGAGCAGTACATCGCGGTCCTCGCCGGAGGCAACGGCCTGCCCTATCCCGACATCCCCAAGGGCGACCACCTCTGGGCGTTCAAGCTGGGCGGGACGGTGGCCCCGGCGCCCACGCCGACCCCGCCGTCCAAGCGCAACCAGATCCGCACCGCGCCCGTGGCGGGCAGCGCGGTGAACAACACGATCACGCTCGGCCGGGTGTGGGACTCCGGCGCCGGCGTCCCGGGCGGCACCGAGAACACCGTCGCGCAGAACGCCATGTCCCCCCAGCATCTGACGGTCCCCGTGGGAACGAAGGTCACCTTCCTCAACCCCGAGGGCAACGCGCACAGCCACGGCGCGGCCTCGTTCTTCGAGCGCGTCTTCGACACCGGCCGGCTGAGCCCCGGCCAGTCGTCCTCGCACACCTTCACCGAGGCCGGCGAGTACTTCTACAACGACCCGGTCTTCCCGCAGAGCACCGGCAAGATCGTCGTCCGATGAGCCGCCGGGATTCCCCGGCCAGCCCCACCACCCACAGGAATGAGGAGTCACCATGACGGAGCACACCACCGACACCGGCCGGAGCGACGACCGCGGGGCCCGCTGGGTCACGCCCGACTTCGAGATCGTGGAGACCTCGCTGGAGGTCACGGCGTACTTCACCGCCGAGAGCTGATCGG